>JAYVNK010000386.1:0-11209 GCA_043758475.1 Comamonadaceae bacterium
ACAGCACCGGCATTACTGCCGAAACTTTTGGCAATGCCATCCTGAACCAGTTTGACTTTGACGCGCTGCACATCCGCCTGCCCTTCACCGACTCGGTTGACAAGGCCCACCAGGCGGTGCGGCAGATCAACCATGCAGCGCTGATTGACGGCAACCGGCCCGTCATTTTTACCACCCTGGTCAACGTGGAAGTGCTCAATGTCATCTCGCAGGGGTGCAAAGGGCTGCTGATGGACATGTTTGGCACGTTTGTGCAGCCGCTTGAAAAGGAACTGCAGCTCAAGTCCAACCATCGGATTGGCCGCTTCAGCGATGCCAGCAAGAGCAAGAAGTACGACGAACGCATCGAGGCCATCAACTTTTCCCTGGCGCATGATGACGGCCAGTCCAACCGCGACCTGGAACACTCTGACGTGATTCTGGTCGGCGTGAGCCGCAGCGGCAAAACACCGACGTCGCTGTACCTGGCCATGCAATATGGCGTGAAAGCCTCCAACTACCCGCTGATTCCCGAGGACTTTGAGCGCAAGCAGCTACCGCCCGCGCTGATTCCTCACAAAACCAAAATCTTCGGCCTGACGATCCAGCCCGAGCGTCTGAGCGAAATCCGCAACGAGCGCCGCCCCAACTCCAAATACGCCGGGCTGGAGAACTGCCGCATGGAAGTGGCCGAAGCCGAAGCCATGATGCGCCGCGCTGGCATCCGGTGGCTGTCCACTACCACCAAGTCGATTGAAGAAATCGCTACGACCATCCTTCAGGAGGTCAGGCCCGAGCGGCTGAGCTACTGACACTACATTTTATATAGCTGCTTATGCAGTGTGGACGGGGGCTTCAGGCCAATTTTATGGATAATTTGGCAGAATTGGGCCGTTCTCAGGCAATGCCGGTTAACTTTATCGCCTGGGCGGTGCCCGTCCACGCAACGGTGGCCCTGGGCCTGCCCCTCAAACAAACGTGCAGCGCGCCAGCAGCATGCCACTGCGGTGCAGGATGAGAGCTTTGCCCATCGCAGGCCGCTGGCCGGTCAACGCCGAAAAATTCACCTGAGGGTCACCCACACTTCAAACTGCCGCGCCGGGATACGCGCCATGGCCTGGCGCAATAGGCGGGTCTGATCCGGGGTCGGTCGCGGCATGGCGCAGCAGCACCACGCAACCGCCTGCTTGCAACAGCTTTTTCAGAGGGCTGTTGCTGCTGTCGTGGTCAGCCGCCAGGCAAGTCAGCACGGGCCACACGCTGGCACCCAGCAGCATCAGCGCGCTGCGCCGGCAAACTGCTGCATCACATAACGTGGCATCAGGTGAAGACTGGCGACGGGGCATGGACAACTGCTGCTGGGAGGTGACGATGCCGTTGACGTTAGCATGGCGCTGTAAAAAAACCGGCTACCCCGATGGAGGCCCTGCAAATGGGTGCAGCCCCGCAAGCACCGGCCCAATCTTGAAGATGCCGCTGACGCGGACCGCGTTGACCCCGTCGGCAGTCACCAGGCCCTGCATGAAGATCATGCTGCGGGTCACCCGCAACACCTGCGCCTCGCCCTGCACCCATGAGCCCAGCGCGGCCATAGCCAAATAATCAATTTGCAGGCTGATGGTCGGCAAAAATCGGCCTTTGGCCTCAGGACACATGTGGTGCGCGGTCATCGGCAGCAGCATGTCGGCAAAGCTTGCCAGCATGCCGCCGTGGCATATCTTCATGGGGTTGGTGTGACGGTCTTCCACGCGAAACCCGACCTGGATGCCAGCGCCGGCGCGCCGGGTGTGCAGCGGGCCATTCACCGCCACAAAGCCGTCGCCAAAGTGGCGCGCCTTGAAGCCCTCCGGCGCGGCGGGCGGGTTGTCCTTCGTTTTTATGGGTTGATCGGGCGACAAGGGCTCAGTCATGGCAGGGGTCCGTCAATTGAAAAGGCCATTGTCAGGCCGGTTTGCATTTGCCCACCGGCCACCAGCCGGGCAGGGGAAACCCTGTGCCGGGCGCTGGCCTTTGATGCCAGACTGGAATTTGCGTGACCCGGCGTGACGGGACTGAACCAGGCATTGGAAAGGCTCCCATGGATCTTGATAAATGGAAGAAGTTTTCCGGCAAATTTGGGCACGGCCGCACCGATGAGCTGAAAGACGTGGACCGTGCCGTCGCGCAGTACCAGGCCAACCCTTCCCTGGCGAATCTCAAGACGCTGGCTTTGCGGGTGCTCGACTGGCAGGCCTCCAAGACCGACTGGTTGCGGACTGACAGCATCCGGGCCGAGCCCGTGCGCGAGCTGGTCAATTTGATCAAGCAGTCTGCACGGACCGCCTGGCCTGAGGTGCGGGGCCGCATTTTCAACCGGCTTCACTCAGACCTGCAGCTTGCCAGCCTCATCAACAACCCGATGAGTTGGCTTTCCGCAAATTTGCTGTCCATCGCGGGCCTGGGCGACGGCCAACGTGATTTTTATCTGTCGGTTCAGCACCCTGATCCCACGTTTGAGGAGGAAGACATTGGAAAAGGCTTCGTCATGGGGACTGGGCCACTCAACTACCGGATGGACGAGGCCAACGTGTGGGCCGCCAAAATTCAGGGTGCCATGTGCATCAAGATGCACACCGATATTTCCAGCGCCAGCAATGCAGCGGCCGTCACCAACCACATGGTCGGGCTGGCTGGCAGTGTGATGGTCACCGGCATGGTCAACGGCTGCAGCTTTCTGATCGAAGACGCCGGGGGTGCCGGTGCGCTCAATTGCACCCACATCAAACCCGTCGGTCAGGCGTCTGAGGCTTTGCATAACCAGCTCGACGGCTTCAATTTGAACCACACGCTGGTTTTTGGTCAGAACGATTACGGGGCCGCTCTGGCCGCCACCGTGATCGGCTTTGCCAAAGGAAGCTGGCAAATCTATGCGCAACTCAGCGCCCGCGGCGCGCCCCAAAAGGTGACCCGCGTCGTTCAGCTATATCCGCAGTAGTTCCGTTGTGGTTCCGTTGTGGTTCCGCAGCATTCGCAGACCGCACAGGGCGCGCCAGGCGTTTGAAAGCCGCCAGTCCAGCGGGTGACATCGCCATCGCAGCCACTGGTTTATGCTGCATGGCACTTCCAACAATCTGCGGAGACGATGCCATGACAGCCGATACCACCCCCACCTTCGAGACCATCCGCTTTGCCGTTGAAGGCAACGTCGCCAAAATCACGCTCAACCGCCCGCAGCGTCTTAACGCCGCGCCGCCGCAGATGTTTGCCGAGATCCACCAGGCCCTCAAAGCGCTGCCAGACTTGGGCGCGCGGGCCTTGCTGGTCACTGGTGAGGGCCGCGCGTTTTGCAGCGGTGCCGACCTGCAGGCGCACGCCAGTGCCAATGCAGCGCCACAGACCACCACCCGCGGTGAGCGCTCCTTCAAAGCGCTGACCGAGGTCTACGGCCCGACCATGCTGGCGCTCTCAAAATTGAGCGTGCCGGTGGTCACCGCTGTCAACGGTGCGGCGGCCGGCATTGGCTGCTCGCTGGCGCTGGCGGGGGACTTCACGCTGGCCGGCAAATCGGCGTTTTTTCTGCAGGCCTTCGTCAACATTGGCCTGGTGCCCGATGGTGGCTCCAGCTGGATGCTGGCGCGCCTGGTCGGCAAGGCGCGCGCCACCGAAATGATGATGCTGGGCGAGCGCATCAGTGCCGACAAGGCCGAGCAGTGGGGCCTGATCTACCGCGCGGTGGAAGACGCCGACTTGCAGGCCCAGGCGCTGGCACTGGCCCAGCGCCTGGCCAACGGCCCCACCCTTGCCTTGGGCCTGATGCGCCAGGGTTTGGCCGGCGCTTTGGAGCAGAGTTATGCAGACGCCCTGAACGCCGAGGCAAAGCATCAGAGCCTCGCCGCCAACAGCGCAGACGCCAGCGAAGGCGGCCAGGCGTTTTTGCAGCGGCGCACGGCGGCGTTTACCGGGAAATAGGGGTTAAATCGGGCTCTAGCCCTTGTCGATACTGCATAAGTAGCTAATGTATTAATAGCGTACTGAACCTGTCATGGGCGCAGGCGCAGACCGGCCGACGAAGGGCTGCATCAGGGTGCAGCCGCTGGCGCACTTCACTGCCGGGCGTTAGGATGACGCTTTCAACGCAGGGGACTTGGAACGCCATGCTCAACGCCACCGACAACGACCTCCTGGTGCAAACCGGCCCCGGCACCGGCATGGGCGACTACTTTCGCCGCTTCTGGCAGCCCGTGGCGCTGTCACACGAACTGCCTGAACCCGATGGCCCGCCGGTCCGCGTATAGCTGCTGGGCGAAGAGCTGCTGGCGTTTCGCGACACAGAGGGCCGCGTCGGCCTGATCGAGCCCAAGTGCGCGCATCGGGGTGCGGATTTGTTTTTTGGCCGCAATGAAGATTGCGGAATTCGCTGCATCTACCACGGCTGGAAATACGACGTGACCGGCCAGTGTGTGGAATTGCCCAATGTGCCCGAAGGCTCCAATTACCACGGCAAAATCAGCATCAAGGCCTACCCCACGCGCGAATTTGGCGACCTGGTGTGGGCCTATCTGGGGCCGCCAGAGCACCAGCCGGCCGAGCTGCCGCAACTCGAATTTGGCATCGTCCCGCCCGCGCACCGCTTCGTCTCCAAGCGCCTGCAGCAGTGCAACTGGGCGCAGTCGATGGAAGGCGCGCTGGACACGGCGCACTTTAGCTTTTTGCACATGCCTGCCCCGGCGCTGGTCAAAAACGACACCATGACTGCTGCCGCTGATGAGCGGCGCATCGGCTGGCTGCGCAACGACCCGCTGCCGCAGTTCAAAATTCTCACGCATGACGTCGGCTTCGTGATTGGCGGCTCGCGACGCGCCGAGGCCGACGAGCTGTATTGGCGCATTACCCAGTTCATGCTGCCGGCGCATTCGGTCACGCCCTCGGCCTGGGCTACGACCCCGAGCGCGATCTGGCCCCCATCTCGCTTTACGCCAGCCTGCCCAATGTGGTGGTGGTCAGCGCCAAACTGCCCATCAATTCGCTGGCCGATCTGGTCGATTACGCCAAGAAAAACCCCAACACGCCGTATGGCTCGGTCGGCAACGGCAGCTCGCAGCACTTAGGCGGCGCGCTGTTTGAGCAGGTGGCCGGGGCCAAGATGACGCATGTGCCCTACCGCCAGACCGGCCAACTGGTGACCGACCTGGTGTCCGGCCAGGTGCCGGTAAGCTTCCAGCTGGTGCCCAACGTGCTGGGCCAGATCAAGGGCGGCCAGGTGCGGGCGCTGGCCGTGGCCGATGACAAACGGCTGCCCGCCCTGCCCGATGTGCCGACAGCCGCCGAAGCCGGCATCAAAGGCTACCAGTCCGCCGCGTGGTTTGCCTTCCTTGCCCCCGCCAACACACCCAAACCGATCATCGACCGCCTGAACCGAGAAGTGGTTGCCGCCATGACCGACCCCGCCGTTCGCACGCGCTTCGCCGACATGGGCGCCGTGCCCTTGTCCAGCTCGCCCGACGAACTGGGCAAACACATCAGTGCCGAAATTGTGAAATGGCGCGGGATTATTGCCAAGGCGGGGATTGTGCGGGAGTGAGTGGCGAAAGGGTCCAAGCGTCACCTGCTAAGTGCATCAGCTAAGTGGGCCCGCCAATTGATCCTGCCAACTGAATCAGCGACGCAGGTGCCGCATAATCCCGCTGATGGACAAGTACAAACTTCGCGAATTTCGAGCCGCCTTGCTGGAGACCGACGAGGCCTTGACGCCTGATGACCCGCGTTATGTGCCGGGCCTGCACGGCACGGCACGGCAGAAGAAGACGTGATCAGCGCCCTGCTGGATGAAATCATCACGCGCCCAGCGTTGGGAAGTCACTTGTTTTACTTCACCGGTCAACGCGGCACGGGTAAAAGCACCGAGCTGCGCCGCCTGGAGCAGTCGCTCAAAGCCGAAAACACCGAAGTCATCCGCTTTGACAGCCTGGATTTCATCACCGAGACCGAGCCCGTGAGCGTTGAGAGCGTGCTGCTGCTGGTGACTGCTGGCTTGGCAGCGTGGGCTGACAAGCACTACGAGCAGGACTTTCTCACGGCGACTGCCTGGACCCGGTTTGCCGGTTGGCTTCAAACCGACGTGGCGTTGACCGAGGTTTCGGCCCACGGTTTAAAGCTCAAACTCAAGGAACAGCAAGTCTCGGTAGCAGAGAAAATCCGAACGCTTTCAACACCCCTTGAATGGACCAAAAAGGTACAAGCCTTTGCCGAGGGAATCGCCCAGTTTGTTCGCGAACGGTCAAAGCGCGAGCGCGTGGTGGTTATTGTGGATTCTTTGGAACGCCTGCGCGGTGTTTCAGGGGTTGACCAGGACGCCATGTTCAACCACGTGGTCACCACGTTTGCGGGTGACTTTGACCGCCTGCGCATCCCCGGTGCCAGCGTGGTGTATTCCGTGCCGCCGTACCTGGCATTGCTCTCGGATGTGCGGAATTTTGTGACCTGCCATGCTTTGGCGTCGGTGCGTGTTTACGGCAAGCCTTTTGCTGATGGCAAACCCACATCCGAGCGTCGGCAGCCTCGCGACGAGGGCCTGCAGAAAATGCGAGGCCTGATTGAACGCCGATACACGCAATGGGCCCAAGTGCTGAGGCCCGAGGCGCTTGACCAGTTGTCTTTGGCGTCAGGCGGCGATTTACGGCATTTCATGCAGCGCCTCATTTCAGGCGCGGTGGGGCAAGCCCAGTTCGCGTTGGACCGACTGCCACTGCAAGCCAATGACCTGATTATTCAGCGCGTCATTGACGAAAACCGCGGCGAAACCGAGCGGCTGACGGTGCGCAGCGAATGGCCCCTGCTGGCCGACATTGCCAAGCGCCACAATGCTTTTGCCGCAGACCGGGGCGATTCATTACGCACTTTGGCTCGGCTGTTTGACACGCGGGTGATCCTGAACTACCGCAACGGCGCCGAGTGGTTTGATGTGCACCCGCTGCTATGGCCCCTGTTGGAAAGCCTGGATGAGCCAACCCAGCCCGCCGCCGCTTGAGATTGCCTGGCAGACCCTGCGCGCAAGCCTGGAATGGACGCACGAGTTTGCACTGGTGTTCGTTTTTTGTAGCACTACGGCTACCAAGGAAGCGCTCTTTCGGCGTGCCGATGACCTGACACGCGCGCAGGTGAGGCCGTTTCAACGCCCTCCGGTTAAACACTCATCCGATTTAATCAAATCCTTGCTGCCCGTTGCCATTCGGCCCTCGTCGGTGCATGTGGAAATGGGAATGCCGCTCTGGCTGGATCTTGATGCGCATCCTGAAGATCCCCAGTGGAATCTGCACCGCGCCGAGTTCCTCAACCGCCTCAATGAGCGCCGCGCCAGCTTAGTACGCGAGCACACCCGCGCTGTGGTGTTGGCGCTGCCGCAAGACTGGACGAAACGGGCCGCAGAGGCCGCGCCTGATTTGTGGACCATTCGGCAGCCGACGGTTTACCTGGGAAATGCGGCGCAGGCTGATGCGGCACAAGTTCGACCCCACGACGCATTTGGGTCGGATCCACCCGCCGCTCAGTCTTCTGAAACGGCCTCAAAAGAACTCCCCTTGGCCGTGCGCCGCTGGCAAAAGTCTGGCGAAATTAACGCGGGGATAGATGGCCGCACGGTGTGGGACGGCTTGCAGGCGAGCGAGGCCGCGCTAGAGGCCGGACACAGCGCGCTGGCGCTGGAAATCGCCCAGCAGACTACCCGATTGGCCGAAGACGCACTCGAGCGAGATGGAAAAACGCCGGAACGCCTGCTCGATCTGTTCGTGTCGATGAACAAGCTGGGCGAGGTCGCCCTCGCGCTGGACCAGCTTGAAGACGCTAAAGCCGCTCATGTTCACGGCGAGGCGCTCATTCGTACGCTAATTAGAGACTTTGGCAAAACCTCGGAGCGCATGCGCGACTTGTCGGTGTCAATGAACAAGCTCGGCGATATCGCCCGCGGGCTAAGTCAGCTTGAAGAGGCCAAAACTGCTTATGCGCAGAGCGAGGCTCTGGCTCAGGCGCTAATTGACGAGTTTGGTAAAACCCCAAAACGCCTGCGCGACTTGTCGATCCCAAAGGAAAGGCTGGGCGACGTTGCCCTTGCACTGGGCCAGCTTGAAGAGGCCAAAACTGCCTATGCCCAAACCGAAGCGCTCAGACGGGCGTTGATTGACGACTTTGGCAAAACCCCCGAACGCTTGCGTGACCTATCCCTGTCAATGGACAAGCTGGGCGCGGTGGCCAGCGCGCAGGGTCGGCTTGCAGAGGCTAAAACCGCCTACGTTCAAGGCGAGGCGCTGGCCCGTACCCTGATTGACGACTTTGGAAAAAGCCCCGAACGCCTGCGCGACCTATCGGTGTCAATGAGCAAGCTGGGCGAGGTCGCCAGCGCGCTTGGCCAGCTTGAAGAAGCCAAGTCTGCTTATGCAGAGGGCGAGGCGCTGAGCCGTGCGCTGATTGAGGACTTTGGCAAAACCCCAGGGCGCTTGCGTGACCTTTCGGTATCGATGCTCAATTTGGGTGACGTTGCACACGCGTTGGGGCAGATTGAAGAAGCTAAAGCCGCTTACGCCCAAGGCGAGGAACTCAGCCGTGACCTGATTAAAGAATTTGGCAAAACCCCTGAACGCCTGCGCGACCTGTCGGTGTCGATGGAAAGGTTGGGCGACTTGGCCCGTGCACTGGGCAAGCTTGAAGAGGCCAAAACTGCTTACGCGGAGGGCGAAGCGCTCATACGTGCGCTGATTGATGACTTTGGCAAAACTCCAGAGCGCATGCGCGACCTGTCGGTGTCGCTGAGCAAACTGGGCGAGGTGGCGAGTGCGCTGGGCCAGCTTGAAGTGGCCGAAACTGTTTATGGCCAGAGCGAGGCGCTCAGCCGTGCGCTGATTGACGACTTTGGCATAACCCCAGAACGCCTACGGGACCTGTCAGTCTCGATGGACAAACTGGGCGACGTGGCCCTTGCGCTGGGCCAGCTTGAAGAAGCCAAAATCGCTTATGCCCAGGGCGAGCTGCTGGCCCGTACGCTAATTGACGACTTTGGCAAAAACCCGGAACGCCTGTACGACCTGTCTGCGTCGATGGGCAGACGGGGCGAAGTGGCCCTCGCGATGGGCCAGTTTGAAGCCGCTAAAACTGCGTTTACTCAGGGCGCGGCGATGGCGCGTGAACTGATCGAAACCTATGGTGAGACGGTGCTGGGGCTGGAAACACTCGCCGACAACACACTTCACCTGGGCCAAACGGTGGCGAAGCTGGGCGACGCAGCGGATGCCCAGCCACACCTGTCAAACGCTCGCAGCCTGTACCAACGGCTGGCGCTGGCCATGCCGCACGAGTCGCGCTACCGCAAGCATTTGGAGGAACTCGGCGGGGATGAAGCTGCTCCGTTAGAGGCCAAAAACCGGGTTTGATTTGACATAGAGGTCTAAATAACGCTTTTGCCCACGTCCTATATAGATAGTTTGCTATTATTTAGATAGTAAATACGTTTCACTGCGGCAGCAACCGAATCAGCCGGGCATCCGACTGATCTGTCAGCACATACAGCAGGCCATCCGGCCCTTGGCGCACATCGCGGATGCGCTGGGGCATCATGGGTTCCAGCGCGCCGTCTACTGTCAGGCCGGGGCGGGTGCTGGGGTTGCGGGATGGGCTCTCGCCGTTCAGCAGCTTGTGTTCGCGCACCACGCGGCCCTTGAAAGGCTCAGCCAGCTCGATGCGGTCCAGATAGCCAAATTTAAGCGAGCCGACAAACAGGTTCCCGATCCAGTCTTTGCCATAGCGCTCGCTGGTCAAAAACGCCATGCCAGACGGCGCAATCGACGGCACCCAGTAGTGCAGTGGCTGCTCCATGCCCGCTTTGGCGGTGATGCCGACACCAATCCTGCCGCCGCCGTAGTTTTCGCCGTGGGTGATAACGGGCCAGCCGTAATTGCGGCCGGGCTGCACCAGGTTGATCTCGTCGCCGCCCTGCGCGCCGTGCTCGTGCGTCCACAACGTGCCGTCGGGGGACAGCGTGGCACCCTGCATGTTGCGGTGGCCGTAAGACCAGATTTCGGGCAAGGCACCGGCGCGGGCGGATGCTGCGTTGTTGAAAGGGTTGTCGGCGGGCACGGTGCCGTCTTTGCGGATGCGCACCACCTTGCCCAGGTGGTTGTCCAGCTTTTGAGCATCGCCTTTGCGGATGTAGCGCTCACCCAGCGTCAGAAACAGCATGCCGTCGGGTTTGCCACTGGCTCCGGCGCCTTGGCTGCCCGTGCGGCTCTCCACAATGCGGCAGCCAAAGTGCGCGCTGCTGGCTACTTTGGGTTTTTGGCTGAAGATGACTTTGACGTCTTCCAGCCGGGTGGCGTCGCTTGACAGCCGCGCGCGCGCCAAGGCGGTGCTGTTGCCCGTGCCCACAACAGCGTTGGGACCGCGGCTGCCAGAACCCGCCGACGCAGGCTCGGAGAAGCAAAAATACAGCGTGCGGTTGGTGGCAAAGTCCGCGTCCAGCAGTAAATCCAGCAGTCCGCCCTGCCCGCCTGCAGCGATGGCGGGCAAGCCCGTGACGGCCGGTAAAAGCTTGCCGCTGGCCTCAATCACCCGCAAGCGGCCCGGGCGCTCGGTGACCAGAAAGCGGCCATCTGGCAAAAACGCCACGGCCCACGGGTTTTGCAGGCCGGTGGCCACTGTCTCAGAGCGCAATGCCTGCGCCCAGGCGGCTGCACCCGAGAAGCCAAATACTATATAAATAATAGCTGCTTTCGCATATCTGACGGGGGCTATAGGCATATTTGACTCTCAAAAATGCAAAAAACCGGTGCCACAAGCTACAAAACCACTCTCCAGGACACCGGCAATCCACTTTCGGCCAGCACCGCGATGGCTCCCCATTGCGCAGAGGGATGCAGCGCACCTTCAGCCTGACGCTCAAGCGCCCGTCTTCACCACCACCCGTCCGCGCACCTTGCCGTCCATCAATTCCTGCGCTTTGGCAATCGCCCCTTCCAGCGGCACCTCTTCAATCATGGTTTCCAGCAGGGCCAAATCCAGGTCCTTGGCCAGCCGGTCCCAGGCGCGCTGGCGTTTGGCCAAGGGGGCCATGACCGAATCAACGCCTGCCAGCGTGACGCCGCGCAGGATGAACGGCATGACGGACGTGGACAAGTCCATGCCCTGTGCCAGCCCGCAGGCCGCCACCACGCCACCGTAGCGGGTTTGCGCCAGCGCGTTGGCCAGCGTGTGGGAGCCCACGGCATCC
>JAYVNK010000387.1:0-3609 GCA_043758475.1 Comamonadaceae bacterium
GCTGGATCTCCGAGCGTTTGGTGGAAAAAATCTCACGCACGGTGTAGCGAGTCAGCACCTTGTAGATCACGCCTTGCACGGCGGGCTGCACAACCTGCCCGGCAATGTCGTCTGGCAAATTCTTTGAAAGGGCGATGATCTTGCTCCCGTCCAGCGCGTAGCGCACCGTCAAGTCCACACCCAGGGACATGCCTTCAACTGATTGAAATGGCGCGGCACCGGTGGCCTTGCTGCTCTCAACAGGCTGGTATGTCTGATCGCGCAGCGAGAAGGTGCGCAGCTCGTGCAGGCCAGGAATCAGCATGAGCGAGCCTTCGCGAAATTCATCGCTGCCGCCGGTGATCTGGTTGGTGCGAATCGCCGTGTCGCCGCGCAGAACGCTGTGCACCGGCGGGTTTGTCCACACCAGGTAGCCCGCAACGCACAGCACCGCTACCGTCAGCAGTGGGGTGCGTGATTTCTTCAAACGATCCGTCGCGGCTGGCCCGGTTTGGTTGACCGCAGTTTTGAGGCCGCTCGAAGCCTGCGAAAACGCGCTGCGAATGCGTTGGGCAATTTGGGTAATTTTGAGGTTCATGGTGGACTCCGGTTTGGGTTGCAATGAGGAGCACGGGGTGTGTTCGCTCTGGCATCCATTGTTCGAAATACCCCCGGAGCATTCAATGCCAGCGCGCAGCATCTTTGCTCAGAACAACAGCCAGAACCGTCCGCCGACGGAAGAAACACTCACAGCGGCATGCGGTGGCCTCACCCATAATCGACTGACCAGCAGTTCTTGAGGCCTGACATGACCAAAATCGCCGTGATCGAAGACGACTTGCCCATGAGCAACCAGCTCAAGGGCTGGATTGAGTCCGCCAGCCCTGGCATTCAGGTGGACCAGTGGTTCAACCGGGATGATGCCGAAAGTGCGATTGCCCGGGAAGACTACGATGCCGTGGTTCTGGACATCGAGCTGGGTCGTGAACGCCATGCCGGTGTAGCCATCATCAATGCCATCAACAAGCAGCGCGCGACGCCGGTACTGGTGGTGTCAGCCATGCCAGCAGCGATCTATCGCAGCATCATGAAGGCGCTGGATGCGTGGGATTACCTGCAAAAAACCACCTTCGAAGAGGCGGACTTCGTGGATACGTTTCTGGATATTCTCCGTGCCGCCAAGGCCAGGCCCGCAGCGGTTGCGCCCAACATCAATGACGCAGAATTGCAACTGGATCCACTGCGCCAAAACACAGCACTTTGGCGCGGCCAGCGCGTCAATTTGCCGCTGACCGCGCAGCGCATTCTGGCGGCATTGCATGCTCGTCGGGGTGAAGTCGTCAGTTATGAGGACTTGTACAAAGTGGTTAAAAGTGGCCGCAACCGGGACAACATCCGCAAGCACGTCAGCACCATTCGGGATGCGTTCAAGGAGCTGGATGCCAAGTTTAATGGTATCGAAAACGTGCCGATGCGCGGCTTTCGCTGGGCTGAGCCAGAACTTGCCCCCAAAGGCGCGAAGTGAAGCTGCCAACCCGCCTGGATGTCAACCGACTGCTGCCGACACGGGTGCCGTTTCGCCTGCGGGTATTTTTTCGCGGCACGTTCTTGCTGCTGGCTTTGGCCACGGTGGGCTTGGCTCTGGTGGTGCTGCAGGACGAAAAGGAGCGCAGCTACCGAAACTACCAGGATGGGTTCAAGAAGAACCAGGCCCAAATCGCGGCTAAGCTACGCCACCCAACAGGACAGTTGGTGCTGCTGAACCCCAACGCGTACACCCAGGCTGTCACGCCACTGCGCCCTGTCGTTTTGCCGTTTTCTGCGCTGGATTTTGACGACAGAAACAAGGCCCAACAGGCTGTCGAGATGGCCGGCTGACTGGTGCAATACCCGGATGCCGCCTCCATGTGCGTAGCGGTGGGCAATAACCCGTTTGCGGGTGGCTTCATCTATGCAGTTGGCAGCTTTAACGGGGGTGCACTGGTGCCGCATGTTGCGGGTGAGCTGG
This sequence comes from Comamonadaceae bacterium, assembly GCA_043758475.1. Taxonomy (GTDB): domain Bacteria; phylum Pseudomonadota; class Gammaproteobacteria; order Burkholderiales; family Burkholderiaceae_C; genus JANYCG01. The sequence goes on from JAYVNK010000387.1 coordinate 1,988, forward strand.
ATTTGAGCCTGGCCCATCGTGCGCGCATCACGGTGGACATGCGTGGCGAGCAATTCCGCTGGATCGCGCCGTTTGAGCTGATGCCCGAGGCTTCCAATGTCGTCAATCAGGGCAATGTGCCGAGTGTGCGTGGCCGCCTGGTAGGTTTTGCCGACAACGGCCCCATCACCGCTGCAACCCGCCCGGTGCGCGACTTTCGCGGCTGGCTGTGGCAAGACGGGCGTTGTGCGCATGCCGGACAGGCGCAAGATGCAGCCACCTGCGCCAAGCGCGCGTTCGTCAGCGTGCGTCTGCCGATTGAGTTGTTACGTGAAGCCATTTTTCAAAAACCCCCGAACACCATTGTGTGGCCACCGGCTGACCTCGATCAAATCAAGGTGCGCGTTGAACTGCTGGCACCGGGCGATGGTGTACCACTGTTTGACAGCGACTCCAGCGGTGCCACTGCACCTTTTTCGTGGAGCGAGCTACAGCCCTTGCTGTTGCCGGGTGAGAAGATGCAGGTGCGCAAGATCACGGCTCTTAGCGGTGGCTCTGGCACAGGTGCCGAGATTGTCAATCTGGCTGGTGCAGAGAATTCTGACCAGTCGTCACCGCTCTTGGGGCAGATCATCCGCAGGCTGGAGGTACCCGGCTACGACCGACCCATCACCCGCCAGGAGATCATCAGCACGCCGCTGGGTCGGTACGAGTTGAGCCTCACTGGCGACATCCGCACCGTCAACAAAGCGCTGACCGCCGTGGTCACCCGACTGTCGTGGTTTGTCGGAGCCATGATGTTGGCGATTTTTGCCGCCTGGGTGGCGATTGAGCTGAGCGTTATCCGCCGCATCACCGAGCTGACGCGGCGCGCGGTGACGGTGTCCAAAGGCGTTAAATCGACGCTGTCCAGTGACAACCTGACCACGGTTGACCTCAGCGACCTGCGTGGTGGCGACGAGCTCGGCGTACTGGCTGGGGGCCTGCAAGACCTGCTGCAAAGGGTGAATGAAGACGTGCGCCGGGAGCACATCCGCGTTCAGCAGGAAAAAGACACCTGGCACGCTGTGGGCCACGAAATCATGTCGCCCCTGCAATCGCTGATGGTGCTACATGGCAGTGTGGACGACCCAGCCCACCGCTACATCAGCCGCATGCAGCAGGCGCTGCGAATCCTCTACGGCAGCGCATCGCCCAGCGAGGCCTTTGAATCCAGCGCACTCCATTTGCAAACGCTGGACGTGAACGACTTTCTGACGCATATCGCCAGCAACTGCGCCGCAGCGGGCATCGCGCAAGTGAGGTTTGAACCATCAGCCAGCGCGGTGATGGTACGGGCTGACGAGTATTCTCTGGAAGACGCCATATCCCACGTGCTGCGCAATGCCCAGCGCTATCGACTGCTGGGCACGCCCATCAACATCACGCTGCGGGTGAGCGCCGTCGACGGTACGCCGTCTGAGGCCATCGTGAGCATCACCAACCAAGGCCCACAGATCGATGCCGACATGCTTGGGAAAATATTTGAATACGGGGTGTCTGACCAACAGGATGCAGCCGCTTTGGGCAACCGGGGGCAAGGCCTGTTCGTCGCAAAGACCTACATGGCCAAGATGGGCGGCACCATCACGGCAGGCAATTTG
>JAYVNK010000388.1:0-3605 GCA_043758475.1 Comamonadaceae bacterium
GATCGAAAACCTCAACGTGTTCGAGGTGCTGATGGACGCGGTGCGCGTTTGCTCTCTGGGGCAGATCACCAATGCGCTGTTTGAGGTGGGTGGGCAGTACCGGCGCAATATGTAAATTGCTGGGTTTTAGGCTGCTGAGAGTTTTACTCTATGGTGCCTTAACATTAAGGCTTTGCGATCTTGTTGATGCAGGTCACGAGCAGTCTTTCAAGTTCTTCCAAGCTACATTTTTGAGAAATAGCTTCATATAACTGTGGTTCTGCAAACATCCTAATTTTTCTCGTTCGTTTAAGACTTTCGGGAATACCTGTGCATGGTGGGCTCACTTCATTCAGTCTAGCAAATCGAGATTGATCGCGCGAATCCTGTACATATGGAAGGCGAATATCTTTTCCAAGAGGTGGTATATCAATAATTAGTCCGAAAATCGAAGCGGACACTTTGAAATCCGTCATAAGTCGGATTGCAAATTCTTGCTCAATTGCAGCCATCCCGACCATTCCAAGTTTACTGGAAGCCTTTAAGGCATCTGCATAAGTCGGTCGCGAGTCATTTCTGTAAGCGTCGTGCAGTGTTGCTATACGCTTATAAAGTTTACGTTCTCCCGAGATCAGTGACGCACGTATCAGTGAATTCGCTGCGAACCTTTCAGTGTAATTCGGGAGTCGATCTAAACGGTCTCCGAGCCACGTCAAAAACGCATCATCCTGAAGTGTCAGGGCCGCGTCTAAAAACTCTTCAGCAGAAAGATCAGTCTTGGTTGCTACGAGCCAGAATGCTTTTTTTATGCACGCCGCAATGGATCTACATACTTTGTGAAAATAGACTTCAGAATACATGTGGAACCGAGCTATCAAAAGTTCGCTGGCTGGCGCAACGGCTTTTCCAGAAATTCCCAGTTCAACAACTCCATCGCTTCCGCGAACTGCGACCAATGCCTCAATAAGTCGCTCTGTATCAATTGCCTCTGCATAGGGCACATCACAAGCCTTGCCATCGCGCACAAGATAATCTAGTTTGTCGGCATCCAATGGACCATCAATTATTTGCCCCCACAAAGTGCGCGAGCCCGGCTCACCCAATACCCGCTGAAAGTCAGTGCCATTTGGAGTTATTCTTAGACTAGATAGCGCTGCAACTAGCTTGGTGTCAAGGCATTGTTGGTTTGAACCAGAATAACGCAAAGCACCCAAGCTTTCATGATCAACATACTGGCGGAGATGTGTTGGTATATCACCAACTGGCACTTCCTCAAGATAGTGCGCAAAAGGATAGTGGCCCACATCATGCAGAAGCGCATAAGCCAACAAAACAACATGATCAGTTGGGGAGTAATCGCGTGCAAAAGTATGAACTTTATGCTTTAGCACATGTACATATCTGTTTGCCGTATCCACAACTCCCAAACTATGCACAAAACGTGTGTGAGTAGCACCGGGATACACGTGCTGAGTCATTCCTAGCTGAAGAACCTTGCGCTGCCGCTGAAAGGATGGTGTGTCAACCAATCTCATTATTTCCTTCGGAACTTCAGCACTGCGGGACGAAAATGTGCGTATCTTTACTGCAGGAAAAAGATTCTCCTGCATTTGGACAGTATTTAGATCTTTTAAGGCAAGGTTGATTCTTGTGGCCGGATCAATGTCCGACTTAGTTCTTTTTAAGATTTCCAGCGCCATTTGGAGCACGAAGTAAACGTTAGACTTTTTCTCACGCCAATTCACACTCTGTGCGATTTCGTCAAATTGAACGGCCAAGCAGTTCAAGTCGCTTAATCTAGCCTCTACAGATTTCAAAAAAACCTCGGTATAACACCCTTTATTACGAAGCAAAACTGTTTTTTGATGTTCTGTCATGAGGCCAAAAGCAGGTGTTGCCTCTGGTATCAGTTCCGAAAATGAAGCGTAGCACTTGCCAAAATCAATAATTGTCGTAGCGTGTGCTCGCCAGTAATACCCAGAATACCGAACATCAAGAAGTAGATTTCCAAGATGTAAGTCAAGATGTACTACCCCTTTTTCATGGAATCTTTTCACAGTGTCGAGACACTGCATAAGCGAGTCGACCAACAGAAGTGGATTTATTTTCATCTGATTTGGTTGCACTGGTTGAACCAAATCAGCGAGCATCTGCCCTCTTTCAAAGGTCATGCAAATGAATGGCGCAGTCCTGAGTCCTCCTTTATAGGGGTCGCGAACATTGATAAACCCGTAGCCCAATACCCTACTGATTCCAGGCATATCCAATGAGCAAAGAACTTTTCTTTCATTGTTAAATTCTTTTTCAAACGCCTCACAATCTTTTGGGTTGGGATCACTAGAGAGAATTTTTAGAACTGCATCGATAGGTTGACTCCCTGGGACAAGACGACATGTAATATGAAAGGCGCGTCCTGAGCTACCTACAGGTAAGTTCTCGATAAGCTCCTCAAAGTACAAACGCTCCGCAAGACAATCACCAGCCTTAAGATGATTAATTGAGAATTCGTGTTTTGCTTGAGTTGTCATATTTGCCCCCTAGTAATTTGCCGTACATTGACAGTCCGTCGTTTCGTAAGTCATTGCGGCACTCGCTGAACGATAGCTTACTTTTGCAGCCAAATGAATTTGGGCCGCCTCTTGCGCTTTCAACATCTGCGCTTTTGAAGGTGGTTGGTGTCGACACTAGACTTCCATGTTCAAGTATGAGGTGTGCCATTTGGAGTACCGATGCACCAGCTGCATACTGAACAAAATTCTTTACATATTAGTGATGCATGGCTCATCCACTGCGATGGCAGCGCCTTTCCGAACCCCGGCAACATGGGCCTGGGGGCCATCCTGATTGCGCCCGATGGCACGCGCCACACGCTCTCCAAACCAGCAGTCGGCAAAGGCTGCAACAACGAAGCCGAGGCGCTGGCCATGATGGCGGCACTGCAACAGGCAAAGCAACTGGGCGCGAGCTGCGTGCGGGTTCACTCGGACAGCCGCGTGGTAGCGGACCAGTTAACGGGCGATGGCGGGCAGCCCATAGCACGGCTGGAGGCACTGTTCACCGAACTGCGCGGCCTGCTGGCAACATTCGACGAGGCCAGCGTGACGTGGATACCGCAGCACCGCAACCACGAAGCCGATGCGCTGGCGCGCACCGCGGCAGGCCTGCCACCCAGGCCCGTGGCAAGGCCGGCAAAGGGCAAGGCTGCCAGGCGCTGATTCAGCTGGGGTGCCGGATGCCAAGCGTTGAAAATGTCGGGTTTTCTTTACCCCAAGGCCCGTCTTGACTGGCCACCACGCCGCATGGCGCTGCCTTAGGCCATTTTTTGAGCTTTTTTGGCTAATTTTCAAGGGTAAAAATAGCCAGAAGCCAATAGATACGTACGTGACCAGCTATGAATAATATAGCGTTACCGATCTTCACAACGACCCGCCGAGCGCTGACTAACGGGTCGATTGGTCAATAAAAAAGCGCCTCAAAAGGCGCTTTTCGTACTGCAAGCCAAAACCGCCAGCAGGGTAATTCGATGCGAATCAACCGCCTTTTTTAGGACGCTTGCCGGGGTTCTTTTTGCTGCGGGTAGAGGTGCCGCGCTCAAGGCTGACCTTCTGGCCGCGGCCCGTGGTGGT
>JAYVNK010000389.1:0-3602 GCA_043758475.1 Comamonadaceae bacterium
AAACGCAGACATCGCTGTGGCTATGGCGAGGCTTTGCAACGCCGGCATGGGGGTGAAAGCACGCTTTCATGTTCCGATACTTGGGTGTCTGGGTACTAGGCGGTATTCGGCGTGGGTTACGACCCAGAGCGAAACACGGGTGCTGACCGAAGCTGAAAAATTTAATGGGCTGGCCTCAGAGCTGGGAACAGCCTTTCGAACTGCGGCCGAAAAAGCGACGATCTGGGCGCAGGCCGCACAAGAAGCGGGTCGTACTGGCATTGCTGACGTTATGAACAAGTACGGTGCCAAGTACGCGGGTCAGGCAGATGCTTTACTCAATCAAATGCTTGATCAAAAATCCAACTTGAATTTACTCGCCGCCGAGGCTCGGACGGCGACACAACAGGCTGAAAAAGCCTTGGGCGGAGGGCTTGGTCGTGCCGTTGGTCCGGCTTTTGATGCCGTCACCATCACCAACGACGCACCCACTGTCACGTTGGCCATTTCCAACCAGAGCGGGACGGCAAGGCGGGTGCCGACATACTGATTGGCGGCACCGGCAATGACACCTACTGGCTGGGCCGGGGCTGGGGCAATGACACGATTAAAGAGAACGATGCCACAGCGGGCAATACCGACATCGCGCGCTTTGATGCGGGCATTGCCGCAGACCAGCTCTGGTTTCAGCACGTGGGCAACAACCTGGAGGTGAGCATCACCGGCACCAGTGACAAGTTCACGATCAGCAACTGGTACACCGGCAGCGCCAACCATGTGGAGCAGTTCAAGACCAGCAACGGCAATACGCTGCTTGACAGCCAGGTGCAAAACCTTGTGAGTGCGATGGCCGTGTTTTCGCCACCAGCGTTGGGGCAGACCGTTTTGCTGGTGGGCGTGGCCAGCGCATTGGAGCCGGTGTTTGCGGCGAACTGGGTTTGACGGGGGTGGCGGTGCAGCGGAGGAAGTAGCTGCCACTACCGCCTTCATCCTGACACCAATGACATGTCTTCAGCGGTCGATAAAAGCTACTAATATAATAGCTGACAATGCAAATCTAGCGCGGGCCATGGGAATTTTTTATCGCTAACGCAGCTTTTTTTACCAGATCGGGACCCTGGTAGATCAGGCCGGTGTAGATTTGCACCACGTCGGCGCCCGCTTCGATTTTGCTGACTGCATCTGCTGCGCTCATGATGCCGCCCACGCCGATGATAGGGAATTTTTTACCCAAGGCCGCACGCAGCTGGGTGATGATGCGGTTGCTCATTTCAAGCACCGGCGCGCCGCTCAAGCCACCGGCCTCATCGGCATGCAGCATGCCCTTGACGGCATCTCGGCGCAGCGTGGTGTTGGTGGCGACAACGCCAAACGCGTTGTTGGGCTGGCCGTTGCTGCCGGTGCCGTAGCGTTTCAACGTGGCGGCAATCACGTCGATTTGGGCCTCGTCCAGGTCAGGGGCGATTTTGACGAAAATCGGGATGCGCTTGTGATGCTGTTTTGCCAATGCTTCGCGTTTGGCTGCGACAGCGCCCAGCAAAGCGTCCAGCGCCTCGTCACTTTGCAGGGCACGCAGGTTTTTAGTGTTGGGGCTTGAAATATTGACGGTGACGTAGTCGGCATGCGGGTACACGCCTTCGAGGCAGATCAGGTAATCATCCGTGGCCCGCTCAATGGGCGTGGTGGCATTTTTGCCAATGTTCAAGCCTAGCAGCATGGTGGCCGATTTTTGCTGGCGCAGGGATGAGCGCTGCACGTTGGCCACGAAGGCATCCAGCCCGCCGTTGTTGAAGCCCAGGCGGTTGATAAGGGCGTTGGCTTTTGGCAGCCGGAACATGCGTGGCTTGGGGTTGCCGCTTTGCGCCAATGGGGTGACCGTGCCGACCTCGATGAAGCCAAAACCCATCCCGCCCAGCCCGTCAATGCAGCGCGCGTTTTTGTCCAGGCCGGCCGCCAGGCCCACGCGGTTGGGAAACTTCAGGCCCGCCAGGGTGATGGGGTCGTCCACCCGGGCGTTGCAGTAGGCCCACTCAAGCGGCGTACCTTGTATTTTGGCCAAGCCGTGCAAAGTGAGGTCGTGGGCGACTTCGGGGTCGATGCCAAACAAAAAGGGGCGGGCGAGGGCGTAGGGCAGCAGTGACATTGGATAATTGGTTTTTTTTTGACAAATTGACTTTATGGATTGTCGCAAATGACGCAACAGACTCAGATGACCCCAATGTCGCAGATGACTCAGGAAGAACTCAAAGCCCTGGTGGGCCATGCCGCGCTGCACTACGTCGTAAAAGGCGAGATCGTCGGCGTCGGCACGGGCTCCACCGTCAACAAATTCATTGACGCACTGGGCAGCATCAGGGACCAGATCAAGGGCGCGGTGTCCAGCTCAGAGGCCAGCACGCAGCGCCTGAAGGCGTTGGGCATTCCCGTTTTTGACGCCAATGACGTGGGCGAGCTGGCGGTCTACATCGACGGTGCCGACGAGATTGATGGCCAGGGCAACATGGTCAAGGGCGGCGGAGCAGCGCTGACGCGCGAGAAAATTGTGGCCGCCCAGTCACGCCAGTTTGTCTGTATTGCGGATGAATCGAAACTGGTGGACAAGCTGGGCCGTTTTCCGATCCCGGTCGAGGTGATTCCCATGGCAACGTCTCGCGTGATGCGGCAGTTTGAGGCGATGGCGGCGACCGGACTCGGGTCTGAAGCTGGCGATCGGGTGAGCGGGCAGACAAGCGGACAGGTAAGCGCCCGAGTGCGCATGCAGGGTGGTGTACCGCTGATCACCGACAACGGCCAGCACATCATTGACGTGACGGGCCTGCAAATTGCCGACCCGTTCGCGTTTGAGTCAGCGGTCAACCAGTGGCCTGGCGTTGTGACCGTGGGGGTATTTGCGCATCAGCGCGCACAAGTGTGCCTGCTGGGCACTGTGAGCGGCGTCAAGACCCTTGATTTTCACGCGTCTGAGTTCCTAAGCGCTTTGATGGTCAGAACTTGATCCCAGCCGGATTTGCGCTGTTGTCCAGGGGTGCGGCAGGAGCCGCTACAGCCCTGGCGGCAGCATTTTGGCTTGCATCAGGTTGCGCGGCTGGAGCCGGTTTTTGTATCGCGACCAAAGGTGTGGCGGGTGCATTGCGGTAGGCCGATGGCAATTTCGACGTCGCAGGATAGCCCGCCGCGTCCAGAAATTGAACCCATTCAGAGTCAGAAAAACCCTTGATTTTTTGCCCGCCAATGGTGATGAACGGCAGCGAGTTTTCGCCGCTGATGCGTGTCAAAGCCTCTGCGTCTTCGGCGGTGTTGACGGTTCGTTCACTGAACGGAATGCCACGGTCGGTGAGCAAAGTGCGGCCGGACGTGCAGGGGCCGCAGTTGGGGGACGTGTACAGAGTGACGGGGAAGCGGCTGACGATCTGGCGCAATTCATAGGGCAGGGCGGTTCCGCTGAGGTCCAGCGTTTTGCCGGTGCGGTCGGTGGCTGTGACCTTGTCTGCCGTAACTGGGGGTTTATCAGACAAAGTGCCGCGCCCATCGGCACCCACAATGCGGTACACCGTTTGTGCCTGGGCAACAGACATGATGGCCAAGGCAGCCAAACCGAGCAGCGCCACAGGTGCGCTCGCAGC
>JAYVNK010000390.1:0-3593 GCA_043758475.1 Comamonadaceae bacterium
CGCAGACAGTGCTATAGCACGGCAAGGCGAAGCAACAACATGTCGGATTGATATGGAAATGGAATAAGCACCGAAAGGCCCCCGCACCTACTGGTCAACCAGGCCATGCCGAATCGCGTAGCGCACCAATTCGCTCTGGTTTTGCAGCCCCATCTTGTCCATGAGATTGGCCTTGTGCGTGCTGACCGTCTTGACTGACAGGTTAATCTGCGCTGCGATGGCTGTGACGGACGTGCCAGTCACCAGCAACTGCAGCACTTCAAATTCACGCGCAGACAGGTTTTCGTGCGGCAGCGCCGCGCTGCCGGGCATGGCGCGCAGGGCCAGTTGTTCAGCCACCTCGGCACTGACATAGGCCCCGCCGCTGGCGATTTTCCGGATGGCCTGCACCAGTTGTTCTGGCGCGCTTTCTTTGGTGAGGTAGCCGCTGGCGCCGGACTTGATGGCGCGCACCGCATACTGCAATTCCTGGTGCATGCTCAGGACCAGGATGTACAGTTTTGGATAGTCGGCGCGGATCAGCTTGATCAATTCCATGCCGTTTCTTCCCGGCATGGACAAGTCCAGCATAAGAACATCAAACGAAAGGTCACGCACGCGCTGCATGACCTCTGCGCCGTCTTTCGCTTCACCCACAACGTCCAGGTCATTGGCTGACGCCACGATGCGTTTGAGGCCCTCGCGCACAATTGCATGGTCGTCGGCAATCACAATCCTGATCATTTTGCTTTGTCCCAAATTTGTTGCGCAGTGTTTGCGAATGGCTGAAAGTATCCTCCATCCCGCACCCGGACCAACTTTGGGTGGTAAAAATTACCTCTAGCCCTTGTCCTGTATGCATAAATAGCTATAAATAGTATAGTAACATGAGGTTGAGATCATGTTTGGGGACCCTCATAGCCTGCCCGCACGGATGGCATTCGACATGAGGCGCCGCACGCCCCACCGGTGGAAGGGGACGATGAAGAACAGATAAATCTTTCCGGCCAGGTTGTGCACCACGCAGACTGTCGAGACCACCACACTCGCCGCAATGCCATCCGATTCCCGCAATACCGAGACCCTGAAATCAAGGTGCTTGTTGTTTCGGCCCGCGATGAGTTCGGCATCTGTCAGGTAAAAAATGGGCCAAACGCCAATCTTGTCACCCACGGCGTAACTGCTCCTGATACTGGGAGTCATGATTTCACGTGCCGTGGGGGCATCGAGCCCACACCATGACGCAACGCGGTTGCGCGCCACCAGCATGGCCTTCATCCACGGCGGGTGATGCCCAAAGATGGCAAAGAAAACATCGGTGATGCTGGCTTCGGGGTGGCTCGACGGCGCGCGGTAGGAATCCCAAAAATACGCTGCGTCAACAAAGCTGCGGGCCAACGCGCTGCTGCTTGGAATCTCGCAGTCCACCACGGTCATTGGGGGTTCCCGGCCTGAATCCACGGGTTGGTGGTGCGAACACGTGCACCCAGCGCCCTGAGCAACTGCACCAGGCCTAGGTGGGCACGGTCAAAGTAGGGCAAGTCGGGCGGCAAGGCGTGCATGAGTGACACAGCCTGTTTCCGCTGCAGCGGGGTTAGACGGGGCGGGGCCGTGTGTTGGCTGAAGTCAAACGCGTCGGCAGCGAAGGGCCTAGTTTGCCAGCGTTGCAAATCGGCCAGAGCAGGAACGAGCCGCGTCTGAAAGTCATGCGGACTGAGGCTTGGCGAGACCATTCCCAGTTGCTGGCAGGCCTGCTGCAAGCGGTCGGCATCTGGAGTTGACCCCATTTCACGTACACCGTATTGTTCACCAACAAGGTGCCCAAGATGTCGCGCACGCGGGAGGCGTTGGGGCTGCTGTAGTGAAGGGGGCACGCATCCCATGGTTTGCACCGCTGCATAGTTCTCACTGGCCTGCGCCACAGCCGTTTTTGCGCACTTGATTTTTCACCTATTGGGTGAGTGTCTCAAATTCTTGGGCCTTACTCTCAGAGCGCTTGCCCATGGGCTGGTCGCTTGTCCTGGGTGCGCCTCCATTGACTGACCACCAGCGCGGTCGCGTCAGCAAGAGCCCCAGCATCAAGAGCAGTGGCAGCGTCAGCCAGCCGAAGCTGAGGTGTGCCTGTGCACCGAAAAGCCAGCCGCCCGCAGCCGAGCCGAGTGTCTGGCCGAAGCCGGACGCCGCCGCCAACCCGCCCATCACGACGCCCAGCCTTTGAGGTGAAGCGCCCGCAGCCAGATAGGCGACCACTGGCAACACCAGGCCGGTGCCGGCCGACGTGAGACTGACGCCCAGGTACATCCAGGCATCAGATCGATCTGTTGCCAGCACCGCCAGGCCGATGACCGCCAGCAGCAGGCCCGCGCCAATCAGGATGCGCGCCGCGACCTTGTCCAGCAGCGATGTGACGAACAGCAGTGCATTGACCAGCAACATCACCAGGCTGCACTCGGCGAGCATGATCGCCGCCTGGCGAGAAGACTGTCCGGCAGACTGCTGCCCCTGCAGCACGATGCCCAGTTCGAAGCCGGCCAGCACGAACATCACCATCCCGCTCAGCCATAACAGGGCCGCTGGCCGGCCTTGCACGGAACTCACGGCGTTGTCTTGAACCCCCTTGCGGGCGTCAAGAGACGCAGGCAGTGTCCCGGCCAGTCCGACCATCATCAACCCGCCAAGCAAAGCCGACAGCACCAGCGCGACCTGCGCTGGCATCGCAGGCGAAAACGCAGAAGAACGCGCGCCCTCACCGATCCACGGCCCGACACCGCTGGCTGCGGCGCTCAACGTCGGGCCGAACAGGAATCCCAGCAGCGACATCGCGCCCAACCACGCAAACCGCCGGGCGCGTTGTTTCTCGGGCGTGTGTTCCGCGACCAGCGCCGCGACCACCGGGACGACGGCCGCAACGAAAAAGCCGGTCGTGGCCCGCAGCGAGTAGATACCCCACAGATTGGCCAGCGCCGGGATCAGCAAGAGCAGCAAGCTGGCGACGTACCCGACCAGCCCGAGCATCAGGATGCGTCCCCGACCCACCCGATCGGAGACGACGCCCCACAAAGGCGCCCCGAGCAGAACGCCGGCTGCGTACACGCCGCTGAGAAAGCCGACGTGACGGCCGACTTCGTTGGCATTGGCGCCGGGCATCATCGAGGCCAGCCAACCCGGCAGCACCGGCAGGAGAGCCCCATAGCCGGCCGAGACGATGAAGACAGATCCCGCCAGCCACGCCACCTGCACCGGCCGCAGTCCGGCCGGTTCGGTCGCCTTGCCCGATCGACTTCGTCGACCCGCCGCGTTCGCGTGTGTCATGTACGCAAGCCAGGCTCACCCCAACGGCGGGCGAGAAAGTTGTGGATGGGCACGAACACGAGTCCGACGTAGGCCCCGTAGAGAAAACTCTCTACCAAGCCAAGGCAGAAGCCCCAGAAGGTCAGCCACTTGAACGCCGGCAAGACCATCTCCAGGAACGGTGCCATGTGCAAGCTTGGCGGCACGACCAGGCCGTAGATCACGCACAGCACGAAGCTGATGGCGGTGAAGAGCCCGAGCGACCAGCTCACGACCTTGATGTTCAGCATTGCTTTTGCTCCTCTGGGTTTCACACTTGGTAC
>JAYVNK010000391.1:0-3582 GCA_043758475.1 Comamonadaceae bacterium
TGGTAGCCCATGAAGGTCGCCTGCTGCCTGGGCGCGGCGGGCTTCACATCCACGCCAATCGCATAGTCGCGCGCAAAGTCGCCCTTGGCCTCGCCCATCCACAGGTTGTGGGTGTGCACGTGCTCTCCGGGGGCAATGGGCTTACTGGCGAAACCGATGATCTGGTTGTAGCGGCGCACTGGGTCGCCCACCGCGATGGAGTGTGTGGCAACTTTGTGGCCAGCGGGGATCAGCCCTTTGACGGTGATGGCTTCCACAGTGGTGCCACCCACCAGTTGAGACCGGGCGATCAGCACATCGTCTGCGGCGTGGAGTCGGATGAAAGGGGTCATGGGCGGCTGCGCAGAAGCGCGACATTGGTATGATGATTGCCCGAGTATGTCAGAATTCGGCAGCACTTTCGTCACGGCTGACGAGCCAACACACCCACCCATCAAGAGGAAAGAAAACCATGCGACTCGAAGGAAAAACCGTACTCGTCACCGCCGGCGGGCAGGGCATTGGCCGCGCCAGCGTGCTGGCCATGGCCGCAGAAGGCGCGCAGGTGCTGGCGACCGACGTGAATGAAAAACTGCTGGAAAGCTATGCCGGTGTGGTCAACGTCACCACGCAAAAACTGGACGTGATGGACAAGGCCGCCATTCATGCGCTGGTCAATAGCCATCCTGCATTTGACGTGCTGTTCAACTGTGCGGGCTTTGTGCACGCCGGCACGATTTTGCAGGCCACTGATGAGGACTGGGAATTCGCTTTCAACTTGAACGTGCGTGCCCAGTACTGGATGATTCAGGCCGCACTGCCAAAAATGTTGGCTAAATTTGGAAGCGACGCGGGGCGTCACCGCGGCGGCGGCAGCATCATCAACATGGCCAGCGTGGCCAGCAGCGTCAAGGGCCTGCCCAACCGCTTTGTTTACGGGGCCAGCAAGGCGGCCGTGGTGGGGTTGACCAAGGCTGTGGCGGCTGATTTTGTAGGGCAGGGGATTCGCTGCAATGCGATTGCGCCCGGCACGGTAGACACGCCCTCGCTGGGTGACCGCATCAACGCCTATGCTGACCCGGAAGAAGCGCGCAAGGCCTTTGTCGCACGCCAGCCCATGGGCCGCATCGCGCAGGCGCATGAGATTGCGCCGATCGTGGTGTTTTTGGCGAGCGACGAATCTGCATTTGCCACCGGGCAACTGTTTTCCATTGATGGCGGGATGACGATATGAACGCGACTGCGCGCAGGGAGTTGCCATGAACCAGCTTGACCTTGCAGGGCGGCATGCCGTGATCACCGGCGGTGCCGTGGGCCTGGGTTTTGCCATCGCGCAGCGCGTGCTGGCGTCGGGCGGTAGCGTGACGTTGTGGGACCGTGATGAGGCGGCTTTGCAGCGTGCCAAAACCGGGTTGGGCACTGGCGTTGGCCCTGTAGTGGTCAACACTGTCGTCGTCAATGTGGCCGTCCACGCCAGCGTGGTCAGCGCCGTGGCGCAAACGGTGGCCATCAACCCGGCCATCGACGCACTGGTCAACAGCGCGGGCATCACCGGCCCGAATGTCAAGGTGTGGGACTACCCGCCGCAAGACTGGCAGCAGGTCATGGACGTCAACCTCAACGGCCTTTTCTACTGTTGCCGCGAAGTGGTGCCACACATGCGCGCGCGCAACTATGGCCGCATCGTCAACATCGCCTCGGTGGCCGGCAAAGACGGCAACCCCAACGCCAGCGCCTACAGCGCCAGCAAGGCGGCGGTGATGGCGCTGACCAAATCTCTGGGCAAAGAATTGGCAGATACCGGCGTGCGCGTGAACTGCGTCACGCCGGCGGCCGTAAAGACAGCTATATTCGACCAGATGTCTCCCGAGCACATTGCGTTCATGCTGTCCAAAATCCCGATGGGGCGCTTCGGCACGCCAGAAGAAGTGGCGGCCATGGTGGCGTGGCTGTGCACGGAAGATTGCTCGTTCTCCACGGGCGCGGTGTTTGACCTGTCGGGCGGGCGATCTACTTACTGATGCAGTGATTGATAATCGGCACCGCTCACAAAAAAATTCTCCGTCAACATAACTACGCATAACCACTGAAAGGCAACTTCATGAAACTCGTCCGCTACGGAAACCCCGGCAAAGAAAAACCCGGCCTGATTGACGCTGAAGGCAAGCTGCGCGACTTGAGCGCCGTCGTCAAAGACTTCAGCGGCGATCAATTGGGCGACGCCACGCTTGCCAAGCTGCGCAAACTCAAAACCGACAAGCTGCCCTTGGTCAAGGGATCGCCGCGCATGGGCTGCCCGGTGGCCAACGTCGGCAAATACATCGCCATCGGCTTGAACTACCGCGACCACGCGGCCGAAGCCGGCATGCCGGTCCCCAAAGAGCCCATTATTTTCACAAAGGCCATTAGCTGCATCCAGGGCCCGAATGACAACGTCATGCTTCCCAAAGGCTCCGTCAAGTGCGACTGGGAAATTGAAATCGGCATTGTCATTGGCACGCGTGCGCGCTATGTTTCGCAAAAAGATGCACTCAGCTATGTGGCCGGCTACACGCTGTGCAACGACGTGAGCGAGCGCGAATTCCAGATCGAGCGCGCCGGCACTTGGGACAAGGGCAAGGGCTGCGACACGTTCGGCCCCATCGGCCCGTGGCTGGTGACGGCGGACGAGATCACCAATCCGCAAAAGTTGGCGATGTGGCTGGACGTGAACGGCGAGCGCCGCCAGACCGGCAACACAAAGACCATGATCTTTGGCTGCGCGAAGATCGTCAGCTACGTCAGCCAGTTCATCACGCTGATGCCCGGCGACGTGATCTGCACCGGCACGCCCCCCGGCGTCGCCATGGGCATGAAGCCCACGCCTCAGTTCCTGAAAAAGGGCGACGTGATGACTCTTGGCATTGAAGGCTTGGGCGAGCAGCGGCAACTGGTGGTGCCGTTCAAGTTGTAGTTGCAGTTTTTCTTTGACTTGTCTTGCTATTTAGTTAATAGCACATTACGCACGGTGGATGAGGGCTAGAGGCCGATTTGACTGGTTTTTACTGGGCGAATTGGCTTCTCCCTAATTTTGGGTGGTTTTGTAGCGCGCTGCCGCCCGAACCCCCGCACCGCGCCTGACGCTCAACTACCGCAGGCCCTTCGGGCGACCATTTGCAGTACTCAATCCCAGGGCCGCCGCGCAAACTCGGCTAGCGCCTCAAACAAGCGCGGCTCTGTCGGTCCGCTCTGCGGCCCCCAGACCCTGAGATTTCCGTGCTTCAAGGCTGCGGCAGACGAGCGCCAGCCGCGATCCGGGGGCTCTGGCTATCGGCGTCTCGGCGGAGGAAGCAAGCAAGGCCTTGACCTCCTCAATGTTGTCTTGCAGTCAGCGGGCGTCCCAGTGGCGATCATCAATCCCAGGCAGGCACGTGATTTTGCCCGGGCCATGGGCCGTCTGGCAAAGACCGATCGCATTGATGCCCAAGGTCTGGCGCATCTGGCACAGGTGTGGGCCGCCCGACCCGATGCAGCACACCTCAAGCTGCACCATGCTGATGTGAGCAAGCTCTTGGGTGATGTCAAAGGCATTGGTGCCGCCACGGTGGCGACATTGATGGCCGA
>JAYVNK010000392.1:0-3580 GCA_043758475.1 Comamonadaceae bacterium
CTGGGAGGGCAAGGGAGACTTTGAGTTTGAAGTGGTCGGCGAGTCTCACTACCAATCTGACCTTGCGGGTCTAGCTGGAGATCACGGCGCTGAAGGTTCTCAAACACAACATAAGGCCATACTGATTCTCGAAGACTCAAATCCCCACGATCCAAAAGCTGTTGCTGTGCGAATCGCCGGGAAGACAGTTGGCTACCTCGCACGTAATGATGCCCGTAGCTACAGACGGCGACTTGGGCAGAAGCGACTATCGGGCGTAAACGCTACCTGCGATGCTATTGTGGTCGGTGGCGGCACGCGTAAAAGCGGCGAAAAGTTATTCTATGGCGTCAAGCTCGACATCAAGCCATTTGAGTAAGGCACTTCACTTAATGCCACGGTCACGCCTAAGCCCGCCCATGCGGCTGCGTGCCGTGCCACCCTTGGGCGCTGCCGAGCAGCGCAGCGGCGGGCGGATCAGGGCCGGCGTTGTTTGAGGCGTAGCCGAGCTTCGCCAAATCCGGCCAGACCCCGCCTGACGCGAGCAGCGCAGGGGAGTCGCACCAGCGACCAGCGCCGTAGGGTGGCACGGCGCGCAGCCTCATGCGCAACCACGCGATGCAGCTTCCCACAATGAATCCTGCAAAACTAGCCCGGTAAAATACCGACACGGCCCGAACCCCAGACTTCCCCACCCACAGGATTCCTCTGATGTCATCTCCAGCGTCCCTCACATCGTCACCCATTGCGTCCCTTTTTTCCGCCGTCGAAATGGCCCCGCGCGACCCTATCTTGGGCATCACAGAAGCGTTTGCCGCCGACACCAACCCCAAAAAAGTGAACTTGGGCGTGGGCGTTTATTGCGACGACAACGGCAAGCTGCCCCTGCTCAAGTGCGTGCAAGCCGCTGAAAAGGCCATGACAGACGACCCCAAAGCCCGTGGCTACCTGCCCATCGACGGCATCGCCGCGTATGACGCAGCCGCCAAGGCGCTGGTGTTTGGCGCAGATTCAGAGCCCGTCTCATCAGGCCGTGTGGCTACAGTGCAGGGCGTGGGCGGCACGGGAGCGCTGAAGCTGGGCGCGGATTTTTTGAAGAAACTCAACCCCAACGCCAAAGTGCTGATCAGCGACCCAAGCTGGGAAAACCACCGCGCCCTGTTCACCAACGCAGGTTTTGTGGTGGAAAGCCACCCCTACTTCGACCCATCCGCCAATGGCGGCCTGGGCGGCATCAACTTTGCGGGCATGCTGGCCGCGCTGAACGCTGCGCCCGCAGGCACCATCGTCGTGCTGCACGCATGCTGCCATAACCCCACCGGCTACGACATCTCGGCAGCCCAGTGGGACCAGGTCGTCGCCACCGTCAAAGCGAAGGGGCTGGTACCGTTTTTGGACATGGCTTACCAGGGCTTTGGCTACGGTTTGAAGGAAGACGGCGTGGCCGTGCAGAAGTTTGTAGACGCGGGTTTGACGTTTTTTGTCTCCACCAGCTTCAGCAAAAGCTTCAGCCTGTACGGCGAACGCGTCGGCGCATTGAGCGTACTGTGCGAGAGCAACGACGAAGCCGCCCGCGTGTTGAGCCAGCTCAAAATCGTGATCCGCACCAACTACAGCAACCCGCCCACGCACGGCGGTGCGGTGGTGGCGGCGGTGATGGCCGACCCGAAATTGCGCGCGATGTGGGAAGAAGAGCTCGGCGAGATGCGCGTGCGCATTAAAGCCATGCGCCAGAAGCTGGTCGATGGTCTCAAAACCGCCGGTGTCAAGCAGGACATGAGCTTCATCACCAAGCAGATTGGCATGTTCAGCTACTCGGGCCTTTCCAAAGACCAGATGGTGCGCCTGCGCACCGAGTTCGGCGTGTACGGTACTGACGCGGGCCGCATGTGCGTGGCAGCGCTGAACAGCAAAAACATTGATTACGTGTGTGCGGCGATTGCCAAAGTGCTTTGAGGCGCTGAATTGTTGATTTAGAGGATCAAATCGGCCTACAGCCCCCGTTTAATATGCATAGCTAGCTACTAATTATATAGTATTGGAATTTATGAAACATGTACTGGCCAACGGCATTGACTTTGCCTACATCGAAGAAGGCAGTGGCCCACTGGTCATGCTGCTGCATGGCTTCCCGGACACGGCAAATACCTGGAGCCACCAGATGTCGGCGCTGGCTGCTGCTGGTTACCGCGCCGTCGCGCCCTATTTGCGCGGCTACCACCCCAGCGAGGTTCCGCACCAGGGTTTCTATGACAAAGCCACGCTCGCGACCGATGTCGCCGAGTTGATCCGCCTGCTCGGCGGCGGCAAGCCGGTGCATCTGGTCGGCCAGGATTGGGGCGCCATCATCAGCTACGCAGTGCTCGCGGCTTTCCCGGAGCTCATCCGCCGCGCGGTGGTGATGGCGGTGCCGCACCCGGCCCAGGTGGGCAAAAGCATGCTGGACGCCAAGCACATCCAGCGCTCTTTTCATTGGTGGTTTTTCCAGCTACCCGAGTTGCCTGAGAAAGCGCTGGTGGAGAACAACTTCGCATTCATCGACTACCTTTGGCGCTACTGGACATCGCCCGGACACGAGGATGCCGCGCACCTGGTCGAGATCAAGGCCATGCTCGGCCAGCCCGGCGTGCTGGCGGCGACGCTAGCCTACTACCGGGCCATGCTCGACCCCGCCAAAGGCGACCCCCGCCTGCACCAAACGCGCCTGCTCATGGACCGGCCCATCTCGGTACCCACGCTCGCGCTGTGCGGCGGCGACGACTTGCGCGCCGAGCTGATGACCGACCAGGCGCAGTACTTCAGTGGCGAATACGACTACCAGGTGGTTCCCGGCGCGGGCCACTTTCTGCACCGCGAGAAACCAGCGGAAGTGACCCGGCTTTTGCTGGAATGGCTGGGTGCCACTCGGGATTCTGGAGGAACTGCGCCCTGAGAAATTCCAGAAACAGCCGCACCCGGCCCGGCATGTTTCGGCGACTTGGGTACATCGCATAAATGTCAAGTCCAATGGGCTGGCAGGTCGGCAGCACCACCTGTAGCCGATTTTGCGCAATGTCCTGCGCCACCATGTAGGTCGGGTGCATGGCAATGCCATGCCCCAGCAGTGCGGCATGCCTGAGCGGCTCACCAAAGTTGGACCGCATGGAACCCGCCACACGTACCGATTTTTTCCCCCCAGGCCCCGTGAACGTCCAGTAATTGGTGGGCGACTTCAAGGCATGCACCAGGCAGTCATGGGCGGATAAATCCTCAGGCGCCTGCGGCTGGCCATGGGCTTTAAGGTACGACGGGGCCGCCACCAGCAATTGCGGAACACTGCCCAGCTTTTGCGCGACAAGGCTGGTGTCTTTCAACGACGGCGCAATGCGAAGTGACAAATCCAGCCCCTCTTCGGCCAAGTCCACCCTGCCGTCGTCCACGTGAACTGCGAACTGGATATCCGGATGCATCGCGGAAAAAGCAGTCAACAGCGGCACCAGGTGCACTGCGCCAAACGAGGGCGGCGTTCCGATTCGAATCGGGCCTTTTGAGTCTTTGACCGCGCCGCGAACATCGGCTTCCACGGCATCGAAGCGGTCCAGCAACTGCTGCCCGCCTTCCA
>JAYVNK010000393.1:0-10991 GCA_043758475.1 Comamonadaceae bacterium
CGACTGCGAGCGCCGCGACACGTCGATCGGCGAGCGCTGGCGGAACCGGATGCGCTGGAACACCGACCGGTTGTTGTCGCGCGCCTGGTTGTCCTCCACACCGCCTTCGATGTAGCTGTACAGCGGGAACGGCAGGCGGCGACGGGCGAGTTCCTGCAAATCGAAAATATTCAGGGCGTGCCGGTAGGACATGGCGTCTGGCCTTATTGCAAAAAGGGGGCACACACGGCCGCAGAGCAACTGGCCGGTGCGCCGATGGCGCAGCCGGGTGCATGAATGCCCTCACCCGTCTCGACCTTGACGAACACCACGTCACGGAGCGCAACGTCGCAGGGAAGCGTCTTACATGGGTGGTTTTCGTCGCCTGTCTCTTTCTGTGGTTAGCGACATAGGTGCAGGTTGGAGTCGGCCCGCGTCGCAGTTAGAAATGAATGATGAATACATTCGCGGCGCGGCGCCATTCGGATTTGAGCAAGGCCGCCAACGAGGTCTTCGAATGTCCGAGGCCGGGCGCTTCCACGCTGGCGGCTGAGATACCTTCGATCAACACGATCCATCTCCCCCCTGTGCCAATATGACCTGCATCACCTCCCGCTCACAATTTAGTGAGTAAAGAAGTCACCATGCGTAAGCAAAATTCTTCCAAGGCCACAGTGCAATTCATTCTTTCTACGAACGATACCCAGGTCACAGCGGGGACTGCGCTTGTGTGGCGGCCCATTGCCGACGCATCCGTTCATCCATCAATGGGGCAAGACCACGGTATCGTGATTTGATCTGGCGAATTGCGGATGCCACATGCATACCCGCTTCAAACCACAACCAGAATAATTGGTCAAGTTATTTTCACGTAACGCCTTAGCCGAAATTGTGACGGGCGGCAGATCTCGCTTGCCGGTTTGCGGTTGCGCCCGCACGGCTGCGCCCGGGCATGCACCCGTGCCCAACGATGCAAGCAAATACAAGCCCACGCGATGCGCGGCTGGCAGACCCCTGCTTCGCGGGTGGCTTGGCATGAAAATTCCTGTGTCCTGGCAGGTCATGGTAAGCCGCGCAAGCGGGCCAGCTTGTAGGACGACAGCGGATTTTGCTGCCCCGGCATGGACGATTGAAGGCCTGTGCCGGCCGGCGCAAACATCCGACAGCCTCGGGATAATGCGATACGGATAATGCGATACTTTAGGCATGACCAGTTCGGGCGCGGTACTACAGCAGCGGGGCAACCCCACCTCCTCGGCGGGTACACCCCGGGGCAGCCCCGCTGGCTTTGCCATGGCCGTGGCGGTTTATTTTTCGCTCGCCTTGCTGCTGGTGCAGACGCTGGGCTTGCTGCATGGCATTGTTCACAGCCCGGGGGCCACCAATGCAGCGGCTGCGTTTGAAACTTCATCCCAGCCGCATCAAGCGGCGGCGGATGACGGTGTTGCCCGTGGCCGCAGCGCAACCAGCAACAGCAATAGCCACAGTGTCATTGCGCATCTCTTCAGCGGTCATCTGGGCTACGCAGATTGCCGTGTTTACGACCAGCTCAGCCATTTTGACGCCGCACCAGGTCTTGCTGCCGTGGCGCTGCCGCTGCTTTTAACGCCTTTCCTGCTCTCCACTCTCACGGGCCTGGCAACGGCCCGCTGGCACGCGCTGTTTCAGGCGCGCGGCCCTCCCTTCCTTCGCTGAATCCGGTTACTGAAGTGGCCCCCGCTGGCATCCAAGCCAGCCGGGCGCTGTGTACATTTTTTTGATTCATCGAAGCAGCATGAAAAACTTTTCCTGTTTTTGTTCCCGTGCAAACGCCCGTGCAAATGCCCGCAGAAACGCCCGTGAGATTCCCGTCCGACGCCTTGCAATACGCCCGGTCAATAGGGCAATCCTGCTGCTCATCGTCGCGAGCGCAGGGGCGTGCGCAGGGGCGTGCGCAGGGGCGATAGCCCAGACCCAGGCCGAATCTCCAACGCCCGCCACCCTGAAAGCGGTCACCATCACTGGCAACCCACTGGGTACTTCAGATTTAATAGCGCCTGCGGCACAGTACTCGGGGGCTGCACTGCTATTACGCTCTCAAAGCACGTTGGGGGAGACGCTGGACGGCACGCCCGGTGTCAGCAGCACCTACTTTGGCCCCAACGCCAGCCGGCCGATCATCCGCGGGCTGGATGGCGACCGAATACGTATTTTGCAAAACAGCGGGGCCAGCATTGACGCCTCGGGTTTGAGCTACGACCACGCCGTGCCGTCTGACCCCATCAGCATGGAGCGCATTGAGGTGCTGCGTGGCCCCGGCGCGCTGCTGTATGGCGGCAGCGCCGTGGGCGGCGTGGTCAACGTGATTGACAACCGCATCCCGCGCGAGGCGCTGTTCGACTCAAAAGGCGGCATCACTGGAAAAGCCGACGTCGGGCTGGCCACTGGCAATTCTGAAAGAGGCGGCGGCCTGCTGCTGGAGACTGGCACCGACCGCTATGCCCTGCATGCCGATGTGTTCAAGCGCAGCACGGGCGATGTGTCGGTGCCCATTTTGCTGCCCTGCACCAAGACAGGCGCGCTGTCCCTGGCCAGCAAAATCTGCAACTCTGCGGCACAGACGCGGGGCGGGGCCGTGGGCGGCTCGGTGTTCTTCAATCAAGGCTACCTTGGCGCATCGGCCAGCACCTACCGCTCTGATTACGGCACGGTGGCCGAAGACGAAGTTACCATCAAGATGAAGTCCAACCGCTACGCGCTGGAGGGCGAGTTGCGGGGCTTGGGCGGCCCGCTGCAAAGCATCAAGGGCCAGCTCAGCCGCAGCGATTATCAGCACACCGAGTTTGACGCCGGTTCACCCGGAACAGTGTTCAAAAACGCGGGCAACGACCTGCGGCTGGAAGCCCGCCACGCCAAACTCGGCCCGCTGGATGGGGTTGTGGGCCTGCAGCTTGACAACAGCCGCTTTTCTGCCGATGGCGAAGAGGCCTTTGCGCCCTACAGCAACACCCGCCAGACGGCCCTGTTTGCGTATGAGGAGTTGCCATTGGCGTGGGGCAAGCTCAGTTTTGGCGCGCGGGTGGAGTCGGTCAAGGTGGCGTCTTTGGGCAACCCGCTGGTGGCACGTTTCACGCCTGGCAGCCGCAGCTTCAACCCCGGCAGCTACGCGCTGGGTGCCCTGTGGAACGCGGCCCCCGGCTGGCAGCTCACCAGCAACCTTGCCTACACCGCCCGCGCGCCCAAAGACTATGAGCTGTTTGCCGACGGCCCGCACATTGCCACCGGCGCGTATGAAGTGGGTAACGCCAGCTTTGCCACCGAGAAATCAACCAACCTGGACATTGGTGCCAAGTGGAAGCGCGGTGCCGACACGTTTGCGGTGAGCGCGTTTGTCAACCGCTTCAGCAACTACATTTCGCAGGCGGCCACGGGCGTCACGCGGGATGCAGGGGGTAACGGGGCTGGTGGTGGGGCTGGTGGTGCGGGTGTGACTGACGACGGTACGGGCAACTCGGTGGAGTCTGGCGGCACGTCACGCATCTTGCCCGAGTTCGTCTTTCAGCAGGTGCCGGCGCGCTTCACCGGGCTGGAGACCAGTGGCAGCGTGCGCCTGATGGAGTCCGCGCAAAACAGCGGGCAGACGCTCGACCTTGAACTGCGTGGCGACATCGTCCGCGCCATCAACACCGCCACCGGCCAGCCACTGCCACGCATCGCGCCGGTGCGCCTGGGTGCCACGCTGGCCTGGGCGCAAGGTGCCTGGGGCGCACGCTTTGGCGTGAACCCTGTGGCCGCACAAAACGATGTGGCCCCGGGCCAGCCAGTCACCAGCGCCTACACGCTGGTGAATGCGTCGGCGAGCTACCGCCAGAAGGCCGGCCGGGCGGACCTGCTGTGGTTTGTCAGACTCGACAACATCGGCGACAAGCTGGCCTATTCAGCCACCTCCATCCTGACGCAAACCGCGCCGGGCAAGGCACCCTTGCCGGGACGCAATCTCAAGGTGGGGTTGCAGGCGAATTTTTAGGCTGTGGTTGGTAGACTCAAGGGTCTGGCTGCCGCACGCCCATGAACTCCATCGTCCTGTCGTCCTTGATTCCCGTCGTTTTACTGATTGCTATCGGGTTTATAGCTGGTTATACAGACTACATAAGGGCTGAGGCCACAAAAGACCTTGCCACGCTGGTTTTTACGGTGCTTACGCCTGCGCTGCTGTTCCGCACCATGAGCACAGTGCATGTGGAGCGGCTGGACTTCAAGCCGGTGGCCGTTTATTTTGCTGCGGCCATCTTGCTGTTTGGGGCGATGCTGTTCTGGCAGGGGGTCACGCGCCGCGCCGCCGTGGTGGCGCTGGCGGCCACCTTCAGCAACACCGTGGCCATCGGCATTCCGCTGGTGGGCCTGGCCTATGGCGAGGCCGGGCTGGTGACGCTGTTCACGTTGATATCCCTGCACGCGCTCATCATGCTCACGCTGGCCACGGTGATGCTGGAGCTGGCGGTGGCGCATGAGGCTGCATCCAAAATTCCGCCAGACCCGGGCGATGACGCAAGTTCCCGCAGACGCCGCATGGCGCGGATGGTGCTGCGCGCGCTGCGCAACGGCATTTTTCACCCCGTGCCGATGCCCATCATCATCGGCCTGCTGTTTGCGCAGACCGGGTGGGTGCTGCCCGAGGTGGTAGACCGCCCGCTGCTGCTGCTGGGTAACGCCATGGGCCCACTGGCGCTGGTGCTGGTAGGGGCCACGCTGGCCAGCGCCCGCGTGGGTGCTTATTTGAAAGGCGCGATTGGCTTGGCGTTGCTCAAAAACGGGGTCATGCCGGCCATCGTCGCCGCCATCGGCTGGGCCGCAGGTTTGACCGGCCTGCCCCTCACCGTGATGATCGTCGCCGCATCCCTGCCCATCGGTGCCAACGTGTTCATGTTCTCGCAACGCTACGAGGTGGCGGAGGAACTGGTGACGGCGGGGGTGGCGGTGTCTACCGTGTTGGGGGTGCTGACGATTTCTTTGGTGATGGGGATGGTGACTTGGATTTGAGGTGGACCTTTTTTTGGCCTTTCTCGCTGGAATCATGCCAACGTGCAAATCAGCAACGCGGCTGTCTCCTGTCCTGCGGACTCCCCCTTAATGCTGCTGCGCCGAGCGCCCCATCGACTTGATCTTTCCAGCAGGACGTCCGTTCTATCGCTGCAAAACAGCCCACACCACAGTTTCATATCCTATCTCGCGAACACAATTGGGCGTCGATTGGGTTAAGGGGTAGCGTCAGCCCACGTCGTGTCGCGACCACCAGAACCACAAATAGGAATCGCTCAGCGCCGCCCTTGTAGAGTTTTGAGGCGATTCGTCACCTCTGTCTCTAACTTGGCACACCCTTCGGCATTGGACAAGTACCGAACGTGCCGAATGGACGCTACGTCGAACGGAACATCAGCTACAGTTTGGGCGATCAGGATGACTTCGCGCCCCAGCGTGTGAGCGATGCCGGTCTCGTAGAAAACGTTTGGATTTCGATCGCTAAGGTCGCAGATGATAACCTTCGCTTTGCCGATCAGAGACACCACGTCTTGAATAACATGGTCATGTTCCCAGATGTCGTCTGCCCGCTGACACCTCATGCCAAGTCCAGCTGCAGCCTGTTGAAGGGCAGCGTATACGGGATCGAACTTTGCATCGAACGGCATCATGACTCCTATCAGATCCTCCTCTACTGGATCGTCAGTGAGCTTGAACACTCTTGGCTTCGGGCGCTGTCCTAGGCCAGCTTTTAGCAGCACTTTGAACAAATCGGCGTCCTTGATTGCCCAATGGGTCCGATTGAACTCGAATTTTCCGATTCCCAAATCAGCAGCAAGTTCTGTCAACTTTGCGTTTGCAATAGGTGGAATATCCGGGTCGAATGCATATTCGAGCTGGCATCTGCGAGTTGTCGTGGACGGTTTCCGAAACAAATAGAGAGGGAAGTTGTTGAACCGCCAACGTGTCCATCGTGCTATCGGGCATGAACCGCATTACGATTTTTTCATCTGTGTACTCTAAGGTGCGACCACGTCCAAATGACTGTCGACCGGGCTCCCACCCGTTTCCTGACATAAGCAGGTTGAACATGCTATCTCCAATCTATTTCAAACCGGAGTGTAATTGGACACCCCGAGCCAAACCTAGCAATCCAGTGAGGAGCTGGCAGTGCAGATGGGAACGCTGAGAAGCTGGTACGGTTAGGATATGAATCCCAGCCCCTGTCGTGAAACATAGTGGAAAGACCCAAGCCATGTTGCAAACCTACGAAGCCGTACTACAGCCCAACGGCAGCCTTCAATTTTTAGACTTGCCTGCTACGTCAACTCTTGCGCCGCGACGGGTGCTGGTCACTTTCACAGACGAAGCGGCACTTCTAGATACGGCGCTGAGCGGCGCAGCCTTAAGTGAGTCCGCGCTAGGACAGGACTGGTTGCGCCAAGAGGAGGATGCAGCATGGGCTCATTTGCAACTCGCCAGGTAATCTTGCTGCCGTTTCCGTTTTCAGACCTGACCGCCAACAAATTGCGTCCAGCGCTTGTATTGGCGCAAGCTGGAAAAGGCGATTGGGTTCTCTGTCAAATCACCAGCAATTCCTACGCTGACCCGGATGCAATTACCCTCGCAGAAGCAGATTTTTCGGCAGGTGGCTTGCAGCGAATCAGTTACGCCCGCTCCAGTAAGCTGTTTACTGCGCACGAAAGTTTATTTCAGCGCGCGGTAGGTCAGCTGGGCCCGCATCGACATGCGCAGGTCGTGCAAGTTATTGTGGAGTTGCTACAGGCCGGGCTGTGATGGGGATGGTGGCTTGGATTCGATAAACACAAGCGTTATCGTCAAAATGCAACCAAGCAACCCAGCAACCCAGTAAACTGGTAAACTCGCTATCATGAAAACCACCCTCGATTTACCCGATGAACTGGTTCGTGAGATGAAGCTGCGTGCCGTGATGCAGGGACGTACCCTGCGCGATCTGGCTGCCGACTTTTTTCGCCAAGGCCTGGGGCTTGCCGCGCCACGGCCACCGCAAGCGCCGCCGCCGGGCTCCATGGTTCGGTTAAACCCTGCCGGTGTGCCGGTGGTTCGCTGCCGCGCCGATGCCCCTGCGCTGGGGCTCACCGTACAGGAGTTATTGGCCCTGGAACAGCAATCGCAAACCCGTGAGGACATGCAACGTGCCGGGCTCCCTCTTTGACACCAACGTCTGGTTGGCAGCCATCTTCCCGACACACCCTTTTCACGCTACGGCGCAGCAAGCGCTTCAGCAAACCACACCGGCACAGCCTGCCGTGTGGTGCCGCTCCACCCAGCAAAGTTTCCTTCGCCTTGCATCCACCCCTGCGCTGCATAAAGCCTATGGTGCCGAGCGAATGACGAACCGGGATGCACTGGTCGTGCTGGACGCACTGCAAGCGCTTCCGCAGGTTGCATTGCGCGACGAGTCGCCCGGCGTTTTTTTGCTGTGGTGTCAATTGGCAAGTGCTGACACCGCATCACCCAAGGTCTGGATGGACGCTTACCTGGCCGCATTTGCCATTGCAGGCGGGCTAGCGCTGGTGTCGCTGGACCGGGATTTCAAGAATTTTGTGCCGATGGGGCTTGACTTGGTGATGCCGCGCCTTCAGGCGGCAGACGGCATTGCGTCACTCGAATGAAATCTGAGCGATATTGGGGCGATGGGCGCTCTTGATTCCCTGACCCTAACCTCCATCCCACCCGAGGATGAAGCCTTGCGTGCGCCCGTGCGGGCGTTTCTGGCTGAAGCCATGCGGACGGTCCCCGCGCACATCCGCGCCAAATCCTGGGCCGGTTACGACGCAGCGTTCAGCCGCGAGTTGGGCCGTCAGGGCTGGCTGGGCATCACCTTGCCCAAAGAGTACGGCGGCGGTGGGCGCAGCCCGTTTGCGCGCTATGTGCTGGTGGAGGAGTTCCTGAATTTTGGCGCGCCGGTGGGCTCGCACTGGATTGCAGACCGGCAAAGCGGGCCGCTCATTTTGAAGTACGGTACGCAGGCGCAGAAGAATTTTTATTTGCCATCCATCTGTCGGGGCGAATCGTTTTTTTGCATTGGCATGAGCGAACCCAACGCCGGCTCCGACCTGGCCAGCGTGAAAACACGCGCCACCCAAACCGCCAGCGGCTGGACGCTGAACGGCCAGAAGATATGGACCACCAACGCGCAGAATTGCCAGTACATGATTGCGCTGGTGCGCACTTCGGGCGAGGCAGTGGACCGGCAAAAAGGCTTGTCGCAAATCATTGTGGATTTGTCACTGCCAGGGGTGACGGTGCGCCCCATCACCGACCTGTCGGGCGACAGTTTTTTCTGCGAAGTGTTTTTTGATAACGTGCTGCTGGCCGGCGACGCGCTGATTGGCGAGGAAGGCAAAGGCTGGGAGCAGGTCACCGCCGAGCTGGCGTTTGAGCGCAGCGGGCCAGAGCGGCTGTTTTCCAGCATTGTGCTGTTTGACGAGTGGCTGGCTTTCATCCGCACTGCGGCGGGCCGCACGCCAGAGTCGGTGCGGCTGGCTGGCAAGATTTTTAGCCAGTTGGCACCCCTACGGGCCATGTCGGTGGCGGTGACTGAAAAGCTGGCTCGTGGTGAGAGCCCGGTTGTGGAGGCTGCGCTGGTGAAAGACTTGGGCACGGGCGTGGAACAGTTCATCCCGGGCGCGATTGCCGATGACCTGTTCTCGCGTGAAGTGCAAAACGCACCGCTGGAGCTTTTGCAGACGCTGACCTACATCACCCAGGTCGCACCTTCGTACTCGCTGCGCGGCGGCACGCGGGATATTTTGCGCGGGATGATTGCGCGTGGACTGGGGCTGCGTTGATGGCACATTCAACGGATGACCTTTTCTCTGACGCCGTTCGGCAATTGCTCACGGCGCAGTGCACGCCGCCAGTGGTGCGAGGTATTGAAGCGGGCCAGTCTGCGCGGTCGCTTTGGCAACTGATTGAGGCTTCAGGCTTTTCCGATGCGCTGGTGGGTGAAGCGCAAGGCGGGGCGGGCTTAAGCTTGCCTGCGGTGTACCCCGTGCTGGAGCTGTGTGGCGCTTTTGCGCTGCCGGTGCCGCTGGCGCAGACGATGCTGGCACGGGCGTTGTTGGCGCAGGCGGGTCAGGATATTCCAAAGGGCAGCATTGCAATTGCGACAGGCGAGGCCATCGCCAATGGCATCGTGGTGTGCGGCCACGTCCATGGCGGGCAGGTGGCCGATTGGGTGTTGGTGAGCCACAACGAGGCTGTTGGTGCCGTACGCGAAGCAGCGGATCAGGGTGCGGTGCCCGTGCCTGCACTGGCCATACATTCTGGTGCTGCATCGCGCACACTAAGTCTGCTGCTGCCAGTGGCGCAAGGCAAAAAATCCGCTGCGGGTTTTTGCCTTGATGCGAAGCTGGAATGGCCTCAAGCCATCGCGTCCAAGGCCTTTCGGTTTCCATGCCTGTACAACCTCAAAGAACTGCAAGCCTGCATCTATGCCGCTCAACTGGCCGGTGCCATGCAGGCCGTTTTCACGCGCACTTTGCAATACGCAAACGATCGCAATCAATTTGGCCGCCCGATTGGAAAGTTCCAGGCGATTCAGCACCAGCTCAGCGTGATGGCCGAGCACGCTTTTGCGGCGCGCATGGCAGCGCAAATGGGTTGCCGGTCCAGCGGGTTTTTGCCAGAACGCCTGTGCGTGGCGGTGGCCAAGGCCCGCACGAGCGAGGCGGCGGTGGAGGTAGCGAGCTTAAGCCATTCCATCCACGGCGCCATCGGGTTCACGCAGGAGTTTGATTTGCAGCTCTACACGCGCCGACTGCATCATTGGCGCCAAGCGGGAGGGTCTGAGTCGTATTGGCACACAGTGCTGGGCGAGGCCCTGGTCGATAAGCCTCAGGGGCTGGCGCTGGACATGATTCGCAGCGTCACGGACGCGCCACCCACCTCGCATGAGCCCGTTTGAAAATTTCTTTGACAATACCGGGCAATAACAGTCCTTCTACACATCCTGATCCAACAGCCATGACCACTTTTCTAAAGACCGAACGCGACGCAGCCGTACTCACGCTCACCATGAACCAGCCCGAGACCCGCAATGCCTTGACTGGCAACACGGCGGTGGAAGAGTTTGTGCAGGCCTGCGCGGCCATCACGCTGGATACGTCCATCCGCTGCGTCATCCTCACCGGTGCCGGCCCGGTGTTCAGCTCCGGCGGCAATGTGAAAGACATGCAGCGCTTTTTCATGCAGGATTTGTCGCCCGAAGTCATTCGCGAGGAATACCGCAACGGCATCCAGCGCATCCCGAAAGCGCTGTTCAACCTGGATGTACCGGTGATCTGCGCTGTCAATGGTGCGGCCATTGGCGCGGGGCTGGATTTGACCTGCATGTGCGACATCCGCATTGCGTCCGACACGGCCACGTTTGCCGAGAGCTTTGTACGCGTGGGCATTGTTCCGGGCGATGGCGGCGCCTGGCTGCTGCCGCGCGCGGTCGGCATGGCCAAGGCGTCCGAAATGGCCTTTACCGGTGAGGCGCTGACGGCTGCCGAGGCACTGGCCTGCGGCCTGGTGTCGCGCGTGGTGTCGCCCGACCAGTTGATGGCTGAGGCCCGCAAGCTGGCCGACAAAATTGCGGCCAACCCCGGTGCCGTGATGCGCATGACCAAGCGGCTGCTGCGCGAGGGCGAGCGCAGCAGCCTGGAGTCGCTGCTGGAACTGTCAGCCGGCTACCAGGCCATCGCCCACAAGACGGCGGATCACAAAGAGGCCGTGATGGCGTTTGTGGAGAAGCGCAAGCCGGTGTTTGGGGGCTGAAGTCGGTGTGATTTAGAGGCGGAATTACCCCGGCAGCCGCATCGGTAAGCGCACGTGCAGATGCGTGAACCCGCGCACAAAGTTCGACAGCACGCGTTGGGGTTCGCCCACCACCTCAATCACAGGGAAGCGCTTGAGGATTTCTTCCCACAGAATCTTCAGCTGCATCTCGGCCAGCCGGTTGCCCACGCAGCGGTGAATGCCAA
>JAYVNK010000394.1:0-3554 GCA_043758475.1 Comamonadaceae bacterium
GACGCCGTGCCAATGCCGCCCTTCGTGGCGCGCTGAATCCCGAAGATTTTTCCCACCAGCGCACCGGCACCCGCACCTACGTTGCCTTCCAGTGGCGCGGCGCGGCTGGCAGCTGCGCAGGCGGCATAGCCCGCCTTGGCATCCGGACGAATGCGTGAATCACCCACGGGCAGGTCAAACAGCACCGCAGCCGGAACAATCGGCACCAGGCCATAACCCACCGCCAGCCCGATGTTGTTTTCCTCAAGCCACTGCATCACGCCACTGGCTGCATCCAGCCCCCACGCACTGCCACCGGCCAGCAGCACCGCGTGCACCCGGTCCACCAGGTTGCTGGGGTGCAGCAGGTCGGTCTCACGCGTACCCGGTGCCGCCCCGCGCACGTCCACGCCGCCCACTGCTCCGTCCCGAGCGATGATGACGGTGCAGCCCGTGGGACGGCGCACGTCGGTGAAGTGGCCGACTTCGATGCCTGCAACCTGGATGATTGAGCCGGAGTCGGCTGCGGTGGTAGGTGAGTGGCTCATTGCCTTCTAATTATCCACGTGTGACTCCCGCCTCACCCTACACGGCCAGCCCAATACTCCGGCTTCTTCCGTTCGTGCGCGACGGCGACGATCAGAACGCCCGCCCCATCCAGCTTCAGCCTGCGGCAGGAAGCGCAATGTCATCGCCCGACAAGGCGACGCGCTTTCGCGAGGACTTCTTCGCCATTCAGTGACTGCAACTCACCCCGGTCATAGGCGGCGAGCCTGCGCTCGACCTCGTCGTCCCACGCTGCTTCGACCTCCATAATAGGTGCCTCATGCAGGGACTCAAGAAGCATGTCCACCAGGCGGGAACGATCCTGCGGGGCAAGTTCCTTGCCACGCTCAGCCAACTCCTCTACTTGATCGTGCATAGCTACCTCTGTGCGCCTGCTGGCAGTTTACCAACACCCATGGATGCTTGGTGTTTGCGAAGCTGGACGTTGAAGTTTGACGCCTGCCCGTCAATCCACAGAACCCAGCCACGGCTGCACAAACGCAAACCAGCCACCTACAGCGTAGATGGCGATGCTGATGCCCAGTATCCGAACCGAGAACTTGCGGGTGCGCAGGCAGGCCTGGCGCAGTTTCAAATCGACCGGGCAGGGCGCATGGCGGTTGCGCCATTGCAGCACCGCGCTTGCGGCCAGCATCAACCCGGCGAAGAGGAACAGGGCTTCTTTGTGTTCGCTCAAGAAAACCAGTTGCGGCACGGCCGACACCAGTGACGACATCACCGCGCCTGCGCCCAGGCTCACCAGCAGGGCGGGCAGGGCGCAGCAGACCAGCGTGCCGGAGCTGGCAAACAGGCTGGCCACCGAAGCCCACAAGCCGGGGCGGTGGTCGGCTTTAGGTTCGCTGCCGGGGCCTGCATTGGCGTCGCCCGATTTGCTGGGGATGGGATTCACAAAATGCTTCATTTTTTCATTTTGGTTGCAGCGGCACTGGCTTTGGTTTCGGCCTGAATCTCGGCCACCGATTGCGACACCGTCTCGATTTTGACCACGTCGTAGCCCGCATCCACAATTTCAGCGCTGATGGTTTTTGCATCTAGCACCTGGCCTTCTTTGGCCTCGACGGCGACCACCCTTTGCTTCAGGTCGACAAAAACGGACTGGGTCGCGGGCAGCTTGGTCAACCGCTTTTCGATCCCCTGCGCGCAGAAGGCGCAAACCATGCCGTTGACCCGTGCCTTGACCGACGTGGCCGCTTGTACAGTGCTAAAAGTGCCTGTAGCCCCCGTCAATAGTGCACAAACAGCTATGAAATAAATAGTTTTTTCGTTCATGATGATGCTCCAGAAAATGTTTAAAAAATGTACATGAAATTAATGCGCGCCTGATTCGAGTTGTTCAGGCCGAGCTCGACGAAGTAACGTTTGTTGATCAGCCGAAGCATTGGCGTGATTTCAACTTTGTCTGACAGCCCGCGCATGCGCCGCGCTTCCACGATGAACCAGGGCTGTGTTTCCTCGTAGTCAGTTTCGTAAAACGAGAAACCGGCCCGGGCGGAGGCAAAGTCATGGTTGATACCCGGCGCGCGGTACAGGCGTGCCGTGGCGTTCACATAGACCCGAGTGGTCTCAAAGTCCGCCGAGACGCCCGGTGCCAGCATCGTGCGCGTGCCTGCAAAGTCGTTGCCCCGCAGCGCGCCCACACCGGCCAGCAACCAGATGTTGGCCTGCGAATGTTCCCCGTTCCAGCGCTTGGCCAGGCGGGTGTAGGTGGCTTCAACCAAGCTGCGACGCAGCAAGCCGTCGTCAGAGCGCATACCCAGTGCCCCTGCGCCAAAGGCATCACGCGGTGTGACGGCATGGTTGACCCAAGCCTCCTGCCAGTTGGGGCTGAAATCGCCCATGGCCATGCTGCTGTCCTTGAAGCCCATGGGGCCTGCGTGGCCGATTGTGGGCGCGAGCAGGGCCGTCAGAACTGCGGTTAGACAAGCGGCCAGCAATGCGGACAGCAAAGTCGGCATCGTGGCAGCCCGCCTGGCTTTCCCCTGCGCCGCCCGCCAATGAATGAATCGTGTCATGTTCGCAAAGCCACGCACTCCTCCGCCTGATAACACCAGTGCACACGCGTGTCGCGTGCGGTTGGGTGGAGTTACAAAGCCGGGCTCGTCAAGCAGGCTGCCTTTAGGTGGTGCACGGTCAAAATGAGTGGTTGCGCACCCGCTGAGCCAAGGTGCAGATATAGCTGCCAGGGCTAGTTTTGCAAATCTACGGCGCTGCATCGCGGTGTCGTTAGCTGGGTTCATGGCGCACCGCTGTTTGCAACTGGTTTTGGACAGCCTGAGGCTTGGTTCTTCGAATCAGCAAATAAACCGCCGGAACTACAAACATCGACAACAGCGGCGCGGTAATCATGCCGCCCACCATGGGTGCAGCAATGCGTTGCATTACTTCGGAGCCCGTCCCCGTGCCCCACATGATGGGGAACAAACCCGCCAGAATGACCGCGACCGTCATGGCCTTGGGGCGCACACGTAACACGGCCCCTTCGCGGATGGCATCGAGCAAGTCGTCAGCCGTCGTCTTGCCCTGCGCGATCCGTGCATTCCATGCCTGTTTGAGGTACAGCAGCATGATTACGCCAAACTCTGCCGACACCCCAGCCAGCGCAATGAAACCCACCGCGCCTGCCACCGACAGGTTGTAGCCCAAAAGGTACAGCAGCCATATGCCGCCTATCAATGCAAAGGGCAGGGTGGCCATGATCAGCATGGCCTCGCCAAAACTGGAAAACGTCAGGTACAGCAGCACAAAGATGATGAGCAGCGTGAACGGCACCACCACTTTGAGTTTGGCAGTGGCGCGCTCCAGAAACTCGAACTGTCCTGACCATGAGATCGAATACCCTGGTGGAAGCTTGACTTCGCTGGCAACCGCTTTTTGCATGGCCTGCACCGCAGAACGCAAATCGCGCCCGCGAATGTCCACGTACACCCAGCCGGACAAACGCGCGTTCTCGCTGCGCAACATCGGCGGGCCGTCCGTGATGCGCAGGTCGGCCACGTCGGACAACACCA
>JAYVNK010000395.1:0-3548 GCA_043758475.1 Comamonadaceae bacterium
ACAAACTGGAATGCACACGCCTAAAGCGGTGCCCCAACCGCCCCCGCAATCCGAATCCAGCCTGGCCGCATTCAGCACCGTGATGACAGGCATGAATCAGGTGCCGCCGTTGCGCGCATCGGCCACCACGGCTACGGGTCGGGTTGACGCCGTGCTTGACATGAATACCGGCCTGCTGCGCTGGAAGCTGTCTTATCGGGGCCTGACGGGTGCCCCCGTTGCAGGCCACTTTCATGGTCCGGCAACCGTCAGCACCAGCGCGGGCGTGGCGCTGGCGTTTACAGGGGCTGTGACCAGCCCGATGGACGGCCAAGCCACACTCACACCCGAGCAAATGACCGACTTGCTGGCGCGAAGATGGTACGTCGACATCCATACGCTGGCTTTCCCGGGGGGCGAGATCAGAGGGCAGATGATTCTGCGGGATTGACTGGGCCTGGTATCGATGCCGATATCGGCAACCTGACCGTCACCTCCAGCCCCGGATGCGCGTTGCGCACTGACAGGCTGCCGCCGTGCGCCTGCGCCACCAACCGGCACAGGTACAGCCCCAGCCCGACGCCGCCCGTGCTGCGCTGGCGCGCTGCGTCAGCACGGAAAAATGGCTCGGCCAGATTCGCCAACTGCGCATCAGCCACGCCAGGGCCGTGGTCGCGCACGCGCAGCACCAGGGCATCGCTCTGACGAACCAGACTGACCTTGATGGGTCCACCGACTTCGCCACCATCGGCTGCATCAGAATCACCATCACCTAGTCGCAGGCCCTCACCTAGTCGCAGGCCCCCACCAGAAACTGACCCAACGCTGTAGCGCCGGGCATTGTCCAGCAGGTTGCGCAGCGGCAGGCGCAGTCGAACGCGGTCAATCTGCACTCGCGGCAAGCCAGGAGCAACATCCAGTGCGACGGCAGCCAGGGCAGCCTGCGACGATGCTTCGGCAACAGGGGCGCCAAGGCCAGCATCGGCCCCCTCCACCGTCTCCTTGACCAGTGCGCCCAGATCAGTCGGCTCGCAGTTGAGCGCCGCATGGCGGTTGGTCAGCCGCTCGCTTTCCAGCAAGTCGGTGATCAGACGACCCATTTCGGCCAGGTCGCGCAAAAGGGCGTCGCGCGGTGCCTGCATGTCTGCTGTTTCTGGCAGCAGCTCGGTGTTCAGGCGTGCGCGGGTGAGCGGAGAGCGAAGCTCATGGCTAATCGCCAGCAGCATGGCGCGCTTGGCCTCCAGCATCTGGTGGATGTCCTGCCCCATGGTGTTGATCTGCCCGGCCAGGTCGCCCAGCTCGTCGCGTCGGCGCACTGCGATGGGTCGCGTGAAATCACCTGAGCCAAACCGACGCGCGCCCGCGCCAATATCGTCCAGCGGCTTGAGCAGGCGGCGCACGTAGGCAAACGCCAACGCAGTCAGCGCCAGCAAGACCGCCAGGGTGCTCCAGCCCACGGTGCTTGGGCTGCGATGCCAGTCCAGATCGCCCACGCCAAAGGTGATGGCGTGGCCGTCTGCGGTGGTGCGCTGCACCAGCCGGGCGTTGGCAGGGTCGCCGCCGCCGTCGTCACCATAGTTGCCATGCCGCCACCGTTCATCGCGCTTTTTGGCGCGCGAATCAAAACGGACCGTTGGCCCGTCAATGCGCACCGAAATGGGAAGGCGCGCCACCAGCGCCTGCGCGCGCGCGGCGTCAGGCGGGGAGCCGATCTCTGCCGCGAGGCGGTCCACATAGTCTGACAGCAGCGGCCGCACCGCATCGCGCCATCCGACCGAAAAAGCCTTTTGCATGCCGCCCACAAACGCGCCGCTCATGGCCAGC
Source organism: Comamonadaceae bacterium (assembly GCA_043758475.1). Classification (GTDB taxonomy): domain Bacteria; phylum Pseudomonadota; class Gammaproteobacteria; order Burkholderiales; family Burkholderiaceae_C; genus JANYCG01. The sequence continues at coordinate 1,804 of JAYVNK010000395.1, forward strand.
GCCAACAGCAAAAACAGGGTCACCAGGCGCCAACGCAGCGAATGGCCCAAGCGGTGGCGCCAGCGGCGGTGGGGGTGGCGGGGCTGCAGCCTGGCTTTCATGCCAATACCGGAGCAAGCGCCAGCGAGTAGCCCGCGTTGCGCAGGGTCTTGATGCAGTCCAGCGGTTCGAGCTTCCTGCGCAGGCGGCTCACCACAATGTCCACGGCGCGCGTGTACAGCTCAGCCTCGTGGCCGCGCAGGTGATTCAGGATGTCATCCCGGCTGAACACCTTGCCAGCGTCAATCGCCAGCAGGATAAGCAGTTGGTACTCGGTGCCCGTCAGCTCCAGCAGGTCACCCTGGCGCAGCACGGCGTGGGTGTCCAGATTGATCTTTAGCCCGTCAAACGCGAGCTGGCTGCTGTTTTGCGGCAAGCGGCGGCGGCGCAGCACGGTTTGCAGCCGCGCCACCAGCTCGCGCGGCTCGAAGGGCTTGGGCAGGTAGTCGTCCGCCCCCAGCTCCAGCCCCACCACGCGGTCCATCACTTCGCCGCGCGCGGTCAGCATGATGATGGGAATGTCGCTTGTTTTGCCGGACCCCTTTCAGATGGCACGGCACAGCTCAAAGCCATCCATCTCTGGCAGCATCACGTCAAGAAACGCCACATCAAAATTGCTACAGGCCAATTTGGAAAGGCCCTCGCTGGGGCGGGTGGCGCTGTGCAGCGTCAAATCGAAACGCTTGAAATAAGCAGCCAGGGGGCCTGCCAGTTGCTCGTCATCGTCGATCAGCAGAAGTTTCGGCATGGCCATTTTCGCACTGGCGCTACGGGGTGCTGGCTCAAGCCGGTCTGTGGATTCGCACCAGCCGGATGGCACCTTCCGGGCAGGCTTTGACGCACGAGCCACACCCTTCGCAGGCATCCGGGTTGACCAGGATGGCCTGCTGCCATTGATGGACAAAGCCCTTTACCCGACCTTTGATGCTGAGCCCCGCGCGTTGGTCCCTGCCCAAAGTCTGTACCGCAAATACCTGAACCGGACAAACCTGCACACAGGCGGCTTTGCCCTCGCAGCGGTTGCGGTCCACTTGCGGCACAAATTGGCCAGGCTCATGTTTACAGTTTGTCATTTGATTCATGTCGGCTGTCATTGCAGTTCGGGGTCAGATTTGCAGTGGCGGGCCGCCCGGCCCGCCGTGCCCGTGTCAGCCGCCCCAACCGCGTCGGCGGGTCATGAGGTCGCGCACTTGCTGCTGCTGCTGCGCCGGGTTGAGGTTGTCAAAGAAATCAGCAGCGGCGGCAATCACCTCAGGGCTTTTGCTGCGCAGCGCGCCGGTCTTTTCTTCAATCAAGGCTTGGGCCTTGGCCTTGTCGAGCGTGGCTCCAGCGACCAGGTTTTGTATTTCTGCGCGCGGGTCGGCCGTCTTGCCCATCAAGGCAGTGCGCTGCTCGCGCAGCCGGTCGGCCAGTACGCCCAGACGCTGCTTTTGCGCGTCGTTGAGGTCGAGCTTTTTGCCAGCGCGCTCCATCATTTTGGCGCGGAATGCCGTGCTGTCGGCCTCGCTCATCTGCATGCCGTGGCGGTGGCCGGAGCAGGCGCTGAGCCCGCCCGCGAGAATGGAGGCACCAAACATGCCGAAAAGGGTTCTCTTGATCCAGGGTTTCATGGTTTTTCCTCGCAAGGAGTTTGTTGAACAGGCCTTGATGGTGGCAGGGCCTGCCCCAGAAATCTTCCCAGGCGCGTCGCATATTGTTTCGGTTTA
>JAYVNK010000396.1:0-3544 GCA_043758475.1 Comamonadaceae bacterium
GTCATTGACATCACTGCAGGCAACCCGCTGGCGCTGTTCCGCACCAGCGTCATCGTCGATTGCGAACTGCGTTATGGATTGGCCCGCAAACCCCAAGCCAGGCTGCTGGCTGCTTACGAGCGCACCATGGCCATGCTCATGGTTTTGCCACTTGAACTAGACGCTGCAGTCACGTATGCCCTATTGCGCCAACGGTTGACCGCCAGCGGCATCGGCTTGGATGCCAACGACACCCTGATCGCCGCCCACGCACTGACGCTCAACGCCACGCTGGTCAGTGCCGATGCGGCGTTCGCCCGTGTGCCGGGCTTGCAGGTCGAAAACTGGCTTGCTTAACTCAGTCAATCAGCCTAACGCCGTTATGGCCGCCTCGTGTTTGAAATAAATGTATACTTTTGAAATGATATCAAATATCATTGAACAATGACTTCCATCGCTGACCCCTCGTCACCGGTTGCGAAACCTCAGCAACTGCTTTTACGCATGCCCGAAGACTTGGCCCAGCGCTTCGCTCAAATCGTACCCTCCCGTCAGCGCAGCCGTTTCCTTCTAGACCTGCTCCGCAATGAGCTTGACCGCGAAAGCCTGGCGCTGGCGCTGGCGGCGAGAACGCTCACGGAATTGGAGGCTGGCAGACCCGCGTTGATGGCTGAGACCGCACAGTGGGTGGCGGCATCGCTGGTTGCCGATGACGACCCAGATTTCAACGCTGAAACGTTTGAGCGCGAGTTTGCAACAGCACAGGCCCGTGCGCAAAACACATGAGCGCCGCCATTGAGCGCGGCGACGTCTATTGGGTTGAACTTGATCCCACGCGCGGTGCAGAAATGGCCAAAATCCGCCCGTGTTTTGTCTTGTCCGCCTCCGAGATCAACCAACACCGAAAAACCGTCGTCGTCATTCCCCTGACCACAACGCCAACACCCCCCGCCCCGCCCCTGCTCATAGCCGTGCCATCGGCGGGTGTCTCCAGCAAGGCGCGCATCGAACACATTCGCGCGGTCGACAAAAACCGCCTGCAACGCAAACTCGGCAAATTAAGCGCCCAAGACCTGCGCGCCGTTGAAGATGCGTTGCGACGGGTGCTGCGCTTGCCAAAAGACTGATTTCTAGCAACTAAATAGGCTTCTAGCCCCCGTCCACACTTAATAATTAGCTATTATTATTGTAGTTAATTGATTCCTGCCAACAACGCAACCCTGCCCTTGCTGGGTCCCTTGCAGACTTGCACCGCACCGAAAATAGTCGCGAGTTTTGCATAGAATCTGCACGGCGAGTCTCCCTTACAGACACCGCTTTTATTTCCATAGCCGTATCACAACACGGAGCTTCATCATGCACACACAACGTACCGCCCTGCAATTCACGGCCACCCACTGCGCCCACTTCGGCCTTGCTGTCGCCCTAGCTGTCAGCCTTGCTGGCCCGGCGCATGCACAGGATAAATACCCGGACAAACCGGTCAAGGTGATCGTCGCGCTTGCTGCTGGCGGCAGCGTTGACATGATTGCGCGCACGTTAAGCCAGAAGCTCAACGCGTCGTTGGGCCAACCGTTTGTGGTGGACAACCGTGCTGGCGCGTCGGGCCAGATTGGCATTCATGCCTGAAGCCATTGCGCATATCCAGTCGGGCAAGCTGCATGCGCTGGGCGTGATGAGCCCGCAACGCTCAGCCGTGCTGCCCAATGTCCCCACCATGGTGGAAAGCGGCTTTGCCGACATGAACCTCTCCGCCTGGATAGGCCTGCTGGCCCCGGCCAAGACGCCCCGGCCCATCATTGACCAGCTGAACCGCGCGGTGGTGGCCGCGCTGGACCCGGAACTCAAGGCCAAGCTGGCCGAAAACGGCATGGAAGTCTCCGCCAGTTCCCCAGAAGAACTCCAGCGCATGATCGCAAGGGACCTGAAGCTGCACGCGGAGCTGGTCAAGGCCGCTGGCCTGACGCCGCAGTAGCCAGTCTTCCATGAGCGCCATCACAGAAATCTCCCCTGGCCTGGTCATTCAAGGCTTCACCGCGCCGCTCAAGCTGGCCGACTTCAAGCTCATCGCGTTCGACATGGATTCCACCCTCATCAACATCGAGTGTGTGGATGAAATCGCCGACGCGGCGGGCCGCAAGGCCGAGGTAGCGGCCATCACCGAAGCCGCCATGCGCGGCGAGATCACGGACTACAAAGACAGCCTTCGCCGCCGCGTGGCGCTGCTTAAAGGCGTCAGCGTTAAAAGCATGGAAGAGGTGCTGAACCATCGGCTCAAGCTCAACCCCGGCGCGGCAGACTTGGTCGCAGCTTGCAAGGCCGCAGGCATGGTCACGCTGCTGGTAAGCGGTGGCTTCACCTTCTTCACCGACCGGGTGCGCGATGTGCTGCAAATTGATGCGACTCGAAGCAATATCCTTGGCATCGAAGATGGCCCAAACGGGCCGGTGTTGACGGGCCGCATGGTCAACCAGCATTGGGGCGACATCTGTGATGGCGAGGAAAAACGCCGCATGCTGATTCAAACCTGCGCCACCAACGGCATCCACCCGCGCCACGCCATTGCGATGGGCGACGGTGCCAATGACTTGCCGATGATGGGCGTGGCGGGCCTGTCGGTGGCCTACCACGCCAAGCCCAAGGTGCGCGAGCAGGCGATGGTGGCCATCAATTCGGGCGGGTTGGATCGGCTGCTGGAAGTGCTGAACTGAAACCTTTGAAAAATCCTGCGCAGCTTGCATGGCTGCTCGGAGTCTTGGTTAGCGGCGGGCCGCTGCGCAAGTTCAGCTTTGATTGATCCAAATCAAAGGCCTTGCGCGCACGACGCCTAGAGTGACACCCACGAGAACCCCTCGTGAGGAGACAATCATGCGCAAACCATCGACGGCGGCGAGCCTGCTCGCAATAGCGGCAATCCTTCTGGCCAGCATCACCCTGACCGCCTGCAACAAGGCAGAAGCCCCCGGCGTCCCAGTTGCTGCGACGCCAGCGAGCACCGGCTCCGCCAAGGGCGACTTCGGCCCGCCGCAGGGCGAGCCGATCAAGGCCGTGTTGACCAGTCCACCCAACGTGCCACCTGCCACGGGCCGCAAGGCTCCGGCCAAGGTGATTGTGGAACTGGAAGTGCGCGAGGTTGAAATGGAGATATCCGAAGGCGTGAGGTACACCTTCTGGACTTTTGGCGGCACGGTGCCCGGCAGTTTTATCCGGGTGCGCCAGGGCGATACGGTGGAGTTTCATTTAAAGAACCACCCCGATTCCAAAATGCCGCACAACATTGACCTGCATGGCGTGACGGGCCCCGGCGGCGGCGCGGCGTCAAGCTTTACTGCGCCGGGGCATGAGTCTCAATTCACCTTCAAAGCGCTGAACGCAGGCTTGTACGTCTACCACTGCGCCACGGCGCCTGTAGGCATGCACGTGGCCAACGGCATGTACGGCCTGATCTTGATTGAGCCGCCCGAGGGCCTGACCGCCGTGGACCACGAGTATTACGTGATGCAGGGCGACTTCTACACCACCGGCAAGTACCGCGAAAAAGGCCTGCAGCCCTTCGACATGCAAA
>JAYVNK010000397.1:0-10903 GCA_043758475.1 Comamonadaceae bacterium
GCAGACTCCGCGGCCTTTGCAGGAGAAGGCCACCAGAAAGTTTTGTCCGCAGCCGTCACACCGAGCACGCGCAAAACCGTGGGCAAAAATGCCGCACTCCAAGTACTTGCGAAACGCCTTCTCTACGTAAGCAGGCGGCGGGTGGTGATCGCCCTGGCCGTCGAACTGTCCGGCGCTGGCCAGCCCAAGCCATCTCGAAGTGTTCTGCCACCATACGCCATGGAATGGCAGGTGAAGACGCGCGAATGTGGTGTTGAATATGGGTTGCCGCCTCGCTGATCAACTCAAGATTTCGAACGGTTGCGTCAAAGCGCATCGCATCAGCAACAAATTGACTTTGATCAACGCCGCGCGTGAAATCCTGCGTCCGCTCGCAAAATCCGATCATGTCATCCAGATAAAAGCGCCATTCGCACGCAGGCGTTGCGTCAGACACTCACAGCTTCCCGCTCAACATAGGACCGCAACTCAGGCCGTAGCGCCTTGTCAGTCACTAGATCAACAGGGCGGCCCATCAAATCTTCCAAATAGAACTTCACGCCAAAGAAGCGTGCGGATGTGGCTGGGCCATTGAAAGAAACTAGCACGTCAACATCGCTTTGCGCAGTCGCAGTGTCCCGTGCAACAGAGCCGAATAATGCGAGTTGACGGACACCAAATTGGCTCGCCAGATAAGGTTTGTGTTTTTCAAGAAGCCTGAGGGTCGCGTAGCGATTCATCTTCATAGTTTAACGATTTCACTGCTGGTTGAGTCACGCAGGCGCGTCCAGCAACGCTCGCAACCCCGCTTCATCCAGCACCGTTACCCGCAGCTCCCGCGCCTTGTCCAACTTACTGCCCGCGTCTGCACCGGCAATCAGATAGTTTGTTTTCTTGCTAACCGAGCCCGCCACCTTGGCACCGGCAGCTTCCAGCAGGTCCTTGGCTGCATCGCGGCTCAGGGTCGGCAGGGTGCCGGTGATGACGAAGGTTTTGCCTGCCAGTGGCTTGGGTGTTACTGCGGCGGGCTCGCCCTCGGCCCAGGTGACGCCGCAGGCGCGCAGTTGCTCGACCACTTCACGGTTATGGGGTTGGTCGAAGAAAGTGCGCAGGCTGAGCGCGACTATAGGGCCGACGTCGGCGACCTCCAGCAGTTGTTCCTGCGTGGCGTCCATGATGCCATCCAGCTTGCCAAAATGACTGACCAGCGCCTTGGCGGTGGCCTCGCCGACATGCCGGATGCCCAGGCCGAACAGGAATCTTGGCAACGTGGTCTGCTTTGATTTCTGCAGCGCATTCACGATGTTTTGCGCCGATTTCTCGGCCATGCGGTCAAGCTCAGCGAGTGACGCCAGGCCCAGCTTGTACAGGTCTGGCAGCGTGCGGATGGTATTGGTTTCTACCAATTGGTCCACCAGCTTTTCGCCCAGGCCTTCCACCTCCACCGCGCGGCGCTGGGCATAGTGCAGGATGGCCTGTTTGCGCTGGGCGCTACAGAACAGGCCACCGGTACAGCGGTGGTTGAACTCCCCCTTTTCGCGCACCACCGCGCTACCGCAGACCGGGCAATTTCGCGGCATACGGAAATTTGGCACATACATGTCCCGGGTTAAACCGCCTGAAACGTGTCGGATCGGTTTGCCGTCTTCAAAGTCAGGCACGTCTGTACTCTCGTCAGCCATTGGCGGCATGACGCCCACTACCTCGGGTATAACGTCACCAGCCCTGCGGACGATGGCCAAATCACCGACCCGCACCATCTTGCGGCGCAATTCAAACAAGTTATGCAACGTGGCATTGGTGACGGTGACACCACCAACAAACACCGGCGCCAGCCTGGCCACAGGAGTCAACTTGCCGGTGCGCCCCACCTGCACGTCGATGCCCAACACGGTGGTGAGTTGCTCCTGTGCCGGGTATTTGTGGGCCACGGCCCAGCGTGGCTCGCGGGTAACGAAACCGAGCTGCCGCTGCAAGGCCAGGCTGTTGACCTTGTAGACCACACCGTCAATGTCAAAGGCAAGCTGGTCACGGGTTTGACCGATGCGCTGGTGATACGCTATTAATTCAATAGCTCCTTGCGCACATTTCACAAGGGCTACCACCGGAAAACCCCAATATTTCAGGGTTTGCAGCATGTCGTAATGGGTACCAAAGGCGGGTCCGCCCTGCTCCACCGGTGTGACCTGGCCCAGCCCGTAGGCGAAGAAGCTCAAGGGGCGCTGGGCCGCAATACCCGGATCCAGCTGGCGCACAGCCCCGGCGGCGGCATTGCGCGGGTTGACAAAGGTTTTTTCGCCTTTGTCACGCTGGCGCTCGTTCATCGCCTCGAATGCATCGCGGCGCATGTAGATTTCGCCACGGACTTCCAGGATGGCTGGTACCCCCACGCTTGTCACTTCGTGTACTTCGCTGGACGTGCGCGTGCCAGAGGCACTTGCCCTTCGCGCTGTCCCAATGTGCGCAGGCACATCGGGAGCCGCAGCGCTCAGCCCCAAGGGGGCCGTGCCTTGCTTGGGGCGGCCCGGCGCTGCGGCGGCCGGCATTTGTAACCGCAATGGAATCTGGCCAATGGTGCGGATGTTCTGCGTAACATCTTCGCCAGTTTCACCGTCACCCCGCGTGGTGGCCTGCACCAGCACGCCGTGCTCGTAGCGCAGGTTCATGGCCAGGCCGTCGAACTTGGGCTCGGCCACGTATTCCACGGGTGGCGCACCCTCAGCCAGGCCCAGCTCTTTGCGCACACGGGCATCAAAATTGTGTGCGCCACTGGCCTCGGTATCGGTCTCGGTACGGATGCTGAGCATGGGCACAGCGTGGCGCACGCTGGCAAAGGAGTCCAGCGGTTTGCCGCCCACGCGCTGGCTGGGGGAATCGGGCGTGAGCAGTTCAGGATGCGCAGCCTCAATCGCCTGCAAAGCCTGAAACAGCCGGTCGTATTCGGCATCGGGAATCTGCGGCTCATCAAGCACGTAATACCGATGGGCGTGGAAATGGAGTTGTTGCCGCAGGCTTTCAATCTGCGCGATGTCGGGCGTTGCCATGACCTGCCGAATTCAGGGATTCACGAGAACAGCCGCCGCGCCAGCACTGACCCGGCCGACAGGTCGCGCGTGTCCAGCGTGTCATAGAGCTGCTCCAGCTCGGAGCCAATCACGTCCATCGCATCTGACGGCAGCACCGCGCCGTTGTCATCGGTCACAACGCCATCCATGGCCTGCGCGAGCGCATTGGCGCTCTCCCGCATGCGCACAAAGGGGCGCTCGCTGCGCTCGACCTGGGGCACGTCCAGGCTCAGCGTGATCTCGCGGATGGCCGACTGCGCCGGGTCTTCGGCCATTGCCGCCTGCGCATCAAAACCCAGCCCCAGCACGGCGGGCATGCCGGGCGTGCTGGCGGGCAGCACCATGCGCCCGGGCATGACGCCTGCCACAAAGCCCAGCCGGGACGCATGCTGCGCCACAAAGCCCGGGCTCCACGCGGCATGGCGCGCGCGCAGGGTGAAACTGAGCTGGCCATCGTGGCCACCCGCAAAACTGTCCAGCTCGCGGGCACGGGAAACCTCATCCCGCATCTCAGGGAACTCTGGCGCGCCGTTGACTGCGTCCGCAAAAGACTGGGTCTTGATGACGAATTCAGAGTACTCAATGTCGTTGAGCGCGCCCGAGCGGTTGGCCAATTGCACGCCCGCCTGCAAGGCACTGTAGCGCTGGCCTGCCACCGGCAGTTCCCATTGCAGGCTGGCGACATTCAAGCCTTCAATGGCGAACGGTTTGCTGCCCACGCGTCGGGTGGTGGGCATGGCGGCCAGCGCGGCATCACCCGACACGGGCCCATCCAGTGCAATTGGCGCGATGACGTCAATCAGGGCGTCAAGCATGGGCTTTTTGAGCGTGGCCACGCGGGCGAAAGTGCTGGCAGCATAGGCTGGGTCCAGCCCGGCATCAAACACCGGGTCGATGGGGCCGCTTTCGTTTGCCAAGCCCAGATGGCTGGCTTGCCCAGGATGTTCGGGGACGCCAGCGTCGGTGTTAAGCTTCGCCGCGCCGTCATCAGGCTGCGCCTGCAACGGCGCGTTCTTGCGGGACGTCCAGGCCCCATGCGCCACCACAGCGGCCAGCACCAAGCCACCCGCGATGGCCAAACCGAGTTGCAGATTGCTCATCACCATGATTCAGTAACGCCCATTCAGGCCACTTCAGCCAGCGACACGGCAGCTTCCATGTCCACCGCCACAATGCGCGACACGCCCTGCTCCTGCATGGTCACCCCGATCAGTTGCTCGGCCATTTCCATGGCGATCTTGTTATGGCTGATAAACAGGAACTGCGTCTCTTTGCTCATGCTGGAGACGAGTTTCGCATAACGCTCGGTGTTGGCGTCGTCCAGCGGCGCGTCCACCTCATCCAGCAGGCAAAACGGCGCCGGGTTGAGCATGAAAATCGCAAACACCAGCGCAATCGCGGTCAATGCCTTTTCGCCCCCCGAGAGCAAATGGATGGTCTGGTTTTTCTTGCCGGGCGGCTGCGCAATCACCTGCACGCCGGAATCCAGAATTTCTTCGCCAGTGATCACCAGGCGTGCATTGCCGCCACCAAACAGCTCGGGGAACATCTTGCCGAAGTGCTCATTGACGGTGTTGAAGGTACCTGAAAGCAGCTCGCGGGTTTCACCGTCAATCTTCTTGATGGCGTCTTCCAGCGTGGTCATGGCCTCAGTCAAATCGGCAGTCTGCGCGTCCAGAAACTGCTTGCGCTCGCGTGCGCTGGCCAGCTCGTCCAGCGCAGCAAGGTTCACGGCACCCAGCGCGGCGATGTCGCGGTTGAGCCGGTCAATGTCGTTTTGCATGCCACCCAGGCGCACCTTGCCGTCTTCAACGGACTTGGCGACCGCTTCCAGATCGGCCTGCACGTCGGCCAGCAACTGGGCGTACTGCTCAAAGCCCAGCCGCGCGGCCTGCTCCTTGAGCTGGAACTCCATGATTTTCTGGCGAAGGGGGTCCAGCTCACGCTCAAGCGTCATGCGCCGTTCGTCGCTGGCGCGTAAGCGGGCAGTCAGGTCGTCGTATTCGCTGCGTTTGGCACCCAGAGACGCTTCGCGTTCTAGCTTCAACGCAAGCGCGGTCTGCAAGCCAGCCTGGGCTGCGGCATCGGTCAGCCGCGTCAGCTCGTCATGGGCTCTTTGCTCTTCTGCCCTAATGCTGTCTGACTGTTGCGCTGCTGTTTCTATAGCACGTGACAATTCGGCGCGGCGTGCATCCAGGCTGCGCATGGTGAAGGTGGCCTCTTGCGCCTGGCGCTCCAGGCTGCGCTGCTGCTCGCGGCAGTCCACCAGCTTGCGCTCGGCGCTGATGACGCGCTCGTCCAGTTGGGCATGGCGCTCCTGCGTGTCGGCGAGCTGCATGTCGAGTTCTTCAAAGCGCGCCTCGGCGGTGACGCGGCGCTCCTGCAAATCATCGAGCTGCGCGTCCACTTCGGCCAGGTCACCGGCAATCTGATGGGCGCGGGCACGGCTTTGCTCGGCCAGTTGGCTCAGGCGCAAGGTCTCCACCTGCAACTCATGCGCGCGGCTTTGGGTCTCGGTGGCTTCGCGCCGGGCAGCAATCAAACGTTGTGATGCATCGGCATACGCGGCCTCGGCGCGCACCAGCGAGGAGCGGGATTCTTCGCTCAGCATCGCCTGCGCGCGAAGCTGCTTCTCCAGGTTTTCAATTTCCTGGGCGCGCGCCAGCAGGCCCGCCTGCTCGGAGTCCTGCGCATAAAAACTGACGCTGTGGGCGGTGACGGCGTGGCCAGTCTTGACATAAATCGTCTCACCGGCTCTTAGCTTATCGCGCCCCAGCAAGGCACCTTCCATGTTTGGGGCAGTGAAGCAGCCTTGCAACCAGTCGCCCAGCACAGCGCGCTGGCCAGCATCATTCAATTTCAGTAGATCGGCGAGCGGCTTGAAGCTGTGCGCAACCGGTCCAACAGCGCTCGCAACTCCAGCCAACGGCGGGCTGTAAAACGCCAGCTTGGCCGGTGGCGCGTCCTGGCCGCCCGTGCCCAGAAAGCCGCGCACCATATCCAGCCTCGACACCTCCAGCGCACCCATGCGCTCGCGCAGCGCGGCTTCCAGCGCGTTCTCCCAGCCGGGCTCAATGTGGATGCGGCTCCACAGGCCCTGCAAGCCTTCCAGCCCGTGCTTGGCCAGCCAGGGGCGCAGTTTGCCGTCGGTTTTGACCTTGTCCTGCAATGCCTTGAGGGCGTCCATGCGGGCTGACAGATCCGCCTGCCTGGCGGACTCGATGTTGGCAGTTTGCTGCTGTGTGCGGCGCGTGTCATCCAGCTGCGGCACCAGGTCTTGCAGCTCATGCAGGCGCGCGTCGGCCACGCCGGCGGACTCTTGCGCGTCGGACAATTGGGTTTGCAGATTGACCAGGCGCGCTTCGTCGGGTGCGGCCAGCGCGTTGCGGTCCACGCCCAGTTTTTCGCGTCGGCCGGTGAGTTGGCGTGATTGCTCTTCAATGCTGCGCTGGTCAGCCGCCAGCACCTGGATCTGCTGCTGCACCTGCCCAACTTGCGTGCGCTGCTCGTTGGCACCCTTTTGGGCCAGTCGCAGCGCCTCTTCCAGGTCGGGCAGCGCAAGGGCCTGCTCTTGCACCTGCGCGGCCAGCAACTCGGATTTTTCTTCGCCCACACTTGACAGGTCAGACAGGTTTTCGGTTTCAGCCTGCGCATCGTCCCGGCGCACCGCCCATTGCGCGGTTTGCTCCTTGAGTGTGATCAGGCGCTGCTCAACCCGCTGGCGGCCCTCGACCACGAAGCGGATCTCGGCCTCCAGCCGGCCCACGTCGGTACTGGCTTCATACAGCAAGCCCTGCGCCTGATTGACGTGGTCGCCTGAGGCGTAATGCGCCTGGCGCACGGTTTCCAGATCAGCCTCGATGTGGCGCAGATCGGCCACGCGACTCTCCAACGCATTCACGGCGCTCTCGGAATCCGCTTTAACCTTGGCTTGCTCTGCCTCAGACTCGGCACGCTTCAAAAACCACTGCTGGTGCTGCTTGAGCGTGACCTCGGCCTGCAGCGTGTTGTACTTTTGAGCGACTTCGGCCTGCTTTTCGAGCTTTTCCAGATTGGCGTTGAGCTCCCGCAGAATGTCTTCCACGCGGGTCAGATTCTCGCGCGTGTCGCTCAGCCGGTTTTCGGTCTCACGGCGGCGCTCTTTGTACTTGGAAACCCCCGCCGCTTCTTCCAGAAACAGGCGCAGCTCTTCGGGTTTCGATTCAATGATGCGGCTGATGGTGCCCTGGCCAATGATGGCGTAGGCGCGTGGCCCCAGGCCGGTGCCCAAAAACACATCCTGCACGTCGCGCCGGCGCACCGGCTGGTTGTTAAGGAGATAGCTGCTGGTGCCGTCGCGCGTCAGCACACGCTTGACCGCGATTTCTTCAAACTGGCCCCACTGGCCGCCCGCGCGGTGGCTGGCGTTGTCAAACACCAGTTCCACACTGGCGCGGCTGGCGGGCTTCCTGGTGTTGGTGCCGTTGAAGATGACGTCCTGCATCGACTCACCGCGCAATTCGCTGGCCTTGCTCTCACCCAGCACCCAGCGCACCGCGTCCATGATGTTGGACTTGCCGCAGCCGTTGGGCCCCACCACGCCCACCAACTGGCCTGGCAAATGAAAGGTGGTCGGTTCAACGAATGATTTGAACCCGGATAACTTGATGGAATTTAGACGCACGGCGCAAGGACAATTCGACGGTTAGCTTCGCTAAGCTGTTGATTTTTATGGAGAATATGGGCGTGACAGCGAGCCCGTTCAGCCTCAATGATACCCTGTGACGCACGCGCATTGGCCTGCACCCATGCCCCCCAGGCGATGGAACGCCTAAAAGCCCGCTATCAACAATACAAAACGCCTATAGCCCTCGTCCACAATGCATACTTAGATATTATTATAATAGCATTTATGTAAACCCAAAACTAAACCCAAAACTTTCGCTTGATGACACATCCAAAGGCTTGAGCGGCCAGCCGTCAAAGGGGTGCCGCAGGGCGGGCAAGTGGCAGAGTGCGGGATAATCGGAAGGCATGAACCCACTTCTGTCCCACCTGCAACCCTACCCGTTCGAACGCTTGCGCCAACTTTTTGCAGGCATCACTCCCAACCCCGATTACCGCCCCATCAGCCTGGGCATTGGCGAGCCGCAGCATGCCACGCCAGCGTTCATCAAGGACGCGCTGGATGCAGCAGTGCGCAGCAGCCCCAGCGGACTCGCGGCGTACCCGGCAACCGCAGGCTCGGCAAAACTGCGCGAGGCCTTTGCCGCGTGGCTGCATCGCCGTTATGGGCTGACGCTGGACCCGGCCACGCAAATGCTGCCGGTGAACGGATCGCGCGAGGCGCTGTTTGCGCTGGCACAGACGATCGTCGACCCCAGAGCAGCAGAACGTGGGATGAAACCGTTTGTGCTGTGCCCCAACCCGTTCTATCAAATCTACGAAGGTGCGGCCATCCTGTCGGGCGCGCGCCCGTGGTTTGTGCCCGCCTTGGCGTCAAAGAATTTTGCGCAAGACTGGGACAGCGTGCCCGAATCCGTTTGGGCCAACACGCAGCTACTTTTTGTCTGCTCCCCCGGCAACCCTACCGGTGCCGTGATGCCGCTGGCCGAATGGAAGAAGTTGTTTGACTTGAGCGACCGCCACGGCTTTGTGATTGCATCGGACGAGTGCTACAGCGAAATCTACTTCCGCGATGATGACAAAGGTGGACCTCCCCTGGGCGGGCTGCAAGCCGCGGCCACATTAGGCCGCAAGGAGTTTAAAAACCTGATCTCTTTCACCAGCCTGTCCAAGCGCAGCAACGTGCCGGGCCTGCGCAGCGGCTTTGTGGCGGGTGACGCCGCCCTCATCAAGCAGTTTTTGCTGTACCGCACCTACCACGGCAGCGCGATGAGCCCGGTGGTGCAAAGCGCCAGCGCCGCCGCCTGGGCTGACGAAGCGCATGTGGTGGGCAATCGTGAGATGTACCGCCAGAAGTTTGCGCAGGTGACTCCAGTGCTGGCCAGCGTGATGGATGTCGCCCTGCCCGACGCCGGGTTTTACCTGTGGGCAAAAATCAACGGGGATGATGATGCCGCCTTCGCCCGCAGACTGTTCGCTACTTACAATGTGACGGTTCTTCCCGGTTCGTACTTGGCACGGCCTGTCGATGGCCAAAACCCCGGCGCGGGCCGAATCCGTATGGCTTTGGTGGCTGACACGGCCGAGTGCCTGGAGGCCGCACAGCGTATCGTCCAATTTGTGAAATCCAGAAGCTGAAATCCAGCAACTCAAGAAAAAATCATCCATGACCCAACAACTCCAGAAAATCATCGACGCCGCGTGGGACAACCGCGCCAGCATTTCCGTGGCCTCTGCCCCCAAAGAAGTCGCAGACGCCGTAGAGCATGTGATTGGCGAGCTTAACAAGGGCCGCCTGCGCGTTGCCACCCGCGAGAGCGTGGGCCAGTGGACAGTGCACCAGTGGATCAAAAAAGCCGTGCTGCTGAGTTTTCGCCTGAAAGACAACGTCGTGATGCGCGCAGGCGACCTGGGCTTTTTCGACAAGGTTCAGACCAAGTTCGCCCACCTCAACGAAGAGCAGATGAAGGCCACCGGCGTGCGCGTGGTGCCACCCGCTGTAGCGCGGCGCGGCAGCTACATTGCCAAGGGCGCGATTCTGATGCCCTCTTACGTAAACATCGGCGCCTACGTGGACGAAGGCACCATGGTTGACACCTGGGCAACAGTGGGCAGTTGCGCGCAAATTGGCAAGCACGTGCATTTGAGCGGCGGCGTGGGCATCGGCGGCGTGCTGGAGCCGGTGCAGGCGGGGCCAACCATCATTGAAGACAACTGCTTCATCGGCGCGCGCTCCGAAGTGGTTGAAGGCGTGGTGGTCGAAGAAAACTCGGTCATCTCCATGGGCGTGTACATCGGCCAGAGCACGCCGATTTACGACCGGGCGACGGACACGGTGAGTTATGGCCGCATCCCGGCCGGCTCGGTCGTGGTGTCGGGCAACCTGCCCAAACCCGGCGGAAAGTACAGCACCTACTGCGCCGTGATCATGAAAAAAGTGGATGCGCAAACCCGCGCCAAGACCAGCCTGAACGAGTTGCTGCGCGACTAGATTTTCCGCCACACTTCGATAAAAATAAACGGACGGACCGATACGATGTCAACCCCAGCAGTACCCGGCACGATGGAGCGGATTCTTCGCCTCATGTCGGAGAAGCGCGCCTCGGACGTGTACCTGTCGGCCCACTCGCCAGCGCTGATCAAGATCAACGGCCAGTGCGTGCCCATCAACAACCAGCTTTTGCCGCCCGATGCCCCGCGCAACCTGCTGGCCGAGGTGCTGCCGCCAGAGCGAATTGTTGAGCTGGAAGAAACGGGCGAGCTCAACATGGGCTTTCCGCTGGCGGGCATTGGCAGGTTCCGGGTGAGTGGCATGCGCCAGCGCGGTTCCATCGCAGCGGTGATCCGCTTCATTCCCAACACCATTCCGCCGCTGGATTCGCTGTCGGTGCCCATGGTGCTGGCCGACTTGATCATGGAAAAGCGCGGGTTGCTGTTGATGGTTGGGGCCACTGGCGCTGGCAAGACCACGACGTTGGCATCGATGCTGGATTACCGCAATGAGGCCACGACTGGCCACATACTGACGATCGAAGATCCGGTGGAATTTTTGTTCAAGAACAAAAAATCCGTGGTCAACCAGCGCGAGATTGGCAGCGACACCAAATCGCTTGAAGTCGCGCTCAAAAACGCGCTGCGCCAGGCACCGGATGTGATCATGATCGGCGAAATACGCGACCGTGAAACCATGTCCGCCGCAATCGCCTACGCCCAGTCGGGCCACCTGTGCCTGGCCACCATGCACGCCAACAACA
>JAYVNK010000398.1:0-3533 GCA_043758475.1 Comamonadaceae bacterium
CTGAACATGGTCGAGCGCTTGTTTCGCGACATCTCGGAGAATCGCCTGCGCCGTGGCGTGTTCACCAGTGTCCCCGAACTCGTGACTGCCATCGACGAAGACATCGCTCACCACAACGCCAACCCAAAGCCGTTCATCTGGACCAAGAGCGCCCGCGATATCCTGCAGAAGGTCATCCGTGCCAACAGCCGCTTAAGTTCCAAACAGAATGAAGCACTACACTAGCGGTACTGGATGGGGGACAGGGTCATATTTCTGTCCTGGTCCATTTTAATGCTTCAAAGGTCGCAGCCCCCATTCAGCGAAAAGCTGATTGCCTCTGGGTCCACGGAGCGACCTGATGGGTTCCGTGCGAACTCTGGCGCCTCAAGCGCGCTGAGAAACTGGGCAACATCGACTTGGTTTGGTGCGGCTAGCTCGACCACGTTTTCATCAGGATCGTGGTAGTAGAAGCTAAGAGTTGGTCCATGGTCCATGACCTTGAACGGGATGATGCCAGTCGCCTTTAGTTCGCGATACCTGCGCGCCAAGACGCGCGGCGACTCGTCGCCAAGCTGAAGGTGGTGCAAGTTGCCAAGCACCGCTGACCTTCCTTCGGCTGCGTGCCTGGCGAAGAGCGCAATCACTTGCTGGTACGGATGTTCGAGTGCCAACCGAAAAAAGCATATCCGTACCTGCGTTGCCCACTGGCGCTCCACCAGATGCGCTTGCGAGGGCCTTGCCCCCGGAACTGGAACGTACTCATAGTAGGGGTCGGTCTGAAGCACGCTTCGGTACCACCGCTTCATCTCGTCGAACTGATCTGTTTGCAGGACGATCTCACCAAGCCGAAGCATAGGCAGAGGTTTGTTGTTAATTGACGGTTCCATCGCTCGTTCCGTCAGCCCGTCATTCGACGTGTATGCCTGCGTCTTTGATGATTTTTCCCCACTTCACGTAGTCGTCCCGAATGACTGCTGAAAAAGCCTCAGGTGTGATGGCCTGAGGTTGCGCGCCGGCTGCCTTGAACCATTCCTTGGCCTCTGGCGTGGCGAGCACCTTGGCAATCTCGCGATGCATGCGATCGACGATTGCCTTGGGGGTGCCCGCAGGGGCCGCAATGCCTGTCCAGGCCATGTATTCGGCGCCCGGATAGCCCGCCTCGGCCATGGTTGGCACGTCAGGCAACGCTGCCAGACGGTGTGGTCCCGTGACTGCCAGCGGACGGATCCGGCCCGCCACGGCCTGCGGCAGTTGGGACGCCGTTCCCTCAATCGAAAACGTGACTTGCCCGGCAATGAGCGCTGCCATCGAATCGCCGCCGCCCTTGTATGGGATATGAACCGCGTCGATGCCAGCGGAGCGCATGAACAATTCGCTGGCCATGTGCGGCGGCGTTCCGATCCCGGGCGAACCGAAGTTGAGTTGGCCCGGCTTGGCCTTGGTTAAGTTGACAAGTTCGGTGACGCTCGTGGCAGGCACGTTGAGTGACACCGCGAGCAGAAGTGGGTTCACGCCCAAGTAGGTGATCGGCGCAAAGTCGACAAGTGGCTTGTAGCCCGGGCGGCTGTACAGGTGTGGGTTAAATGCCATCGTTCCTTGATGAACGATGGTTAGCGTGTATCCGTCCGCTGGGCTGCGCGCGCCCAACTCGGTCCCAATGTTGCCGCCAGCGCCTGGTTTGTTTTCAACGATCAATGCTTGGCCCAGCAAGGGCGCCAGGCGCGCCGTCAGCCAACGAGCCTGCGTGTCGCTGACACTGCCCGGCCCGCCTGGCACGATGACATGAATCGGCCTGACGGGCCAGGTTCCTTGATCTGCAAGCGTCGGTGCAGTTAAGGCCGCCAAGGCCAACGCTAGTGCCCCAGTGGAAAGCGGGTTGATCAGTCGGTTCATTCGGTCACTCCGGTGTTTTCGATGACTTATTTTAGATTGCTGTTCCCAAAAGTGGCATACTCCACAGGGTGCTACCGACTTTAACCATAGGTTGCAGCCGAAGCCGAAAGGAGACGCGTCGAATGGACAAGCTGCGCGCTTTGCAATACCTGAGAGCTGCATCGGCTCACCGGAGCTTTTCCGGCGCCGCGAGGGCACTGGACGTCAGCGTGCCGGCAGTCTCGAAGCTGCTCTCAGCGCTCGAGAGGGATCTACAGGTACAGTTGTTCGAGCGAAGCACGCGCGGCTTGACGCTGACAGCCGCTGGCTCAAACTATCTTGACGCGTGTAGCCCTGCGTTAGCCAAGCTCGAGGACGCAGACGAGCACGTCCGTGGGCGGGCGTCGCGACCGGCAGGAACTCTTGTGGTGGCCGTCCAGAACGTGATTGCACGTGGGTTGTTTACTGCAGAACTTCAGCGCTTTCACTTGCGATTTCCCGAAATCGAGCTTGACTTGCGCTCGCTGGAACACGAGGTCGAAGCGTCGCTGCCTGGCGTCGATGTGATGCTGGTGCTCGGCTGGCCTCAAGTCAAGGAACTTGTCTGCCGTCGGCTGGGGATCGGCCTGTATCAGGTGGTTGCTTCTCCCGCTTATTGGCAAATCCATGGCCTCCCGGCACGCCCAGCAGACCTGCAGGGACACCAGTGCCTGACAATCCGTGGAATAGACGGCGCCGTCATGGATGTATGGAACTTCGTCCGGGGCGAGGAGCAGGAAGTGGTGCACGTCCGAGGCTGGTTAACCGCGAGCCACGCTCACAGGGACGTTTTCATAGACTTGGCTCTGGCCGGCCATGGCGTGTTGCGCATCCTCGATTGGATCAACCAGGCCGAAATCGATTCTGGCCGGCTAGTACCTGCTCTGCTTGACTGGGAGTCGACCGAGGTCGTACCCATCAACTTGCTGTATGCGCCCGGCGTTCGCCGCCAGCTACGGGCCCGGGTGTTCATCGATTTCGTCACCGAGTTGTTCGATAAGCTCCAACGCGCTCGTGGCAGCGAAATTGCAGTCACGGACAGGCCGTTGTGGATGCGACGATCGCATGGACGTGCGTCGGATTTTCTCCTGGGTGGAGTACGTACCGACAAGCTTGACGGTAAGAGCGTGGCAGCTTTCCCAACTGGGATAGCGCGGAGCAGCGGGGGTCGAGGGTCATAGGCAACGGGGTCACATAGGCAACGGGGTCAGGTCTCCCATCTCCCAACAATTGTCCGTCATTTTCACAATTTGACTCACAGTCGCATTGTGGATTTCAGAGGTCTGAGCAATCTCATTCATGCTGTAGCAGCCTGTTGCGGAGGCTTGAGCGATTGCCATGTTGCGTTCCGCATGGCTGCAAAAAACAGGGCAAGCGGCGCCGCTGATGTGCGTCGTTGCAGGCGCGGTATCTCCGTATCAGCTGCAAGCTTGTTACCCATTTTTCTCTCAGTGCTTTGTCATAAACCGAAACTCAACAGCTTGCGGCTCGCTCGGGGCGGGGAACACCTTCCATTTGTCCAAGCGGGGTCATTGTCCAAGCGGGGTCAGGTCTTGTAATATTAGATTTCAAACCGACTTCACAATCCGACTCACGCTCGTGTAGTGCAGTTGGAAATGCTGGGCCAGTTGCGCCATCGT
>JAYVNK010000399.1:0-3524 GCA_043758475.1 Comamonadaceae bacterium
CTCAACATTTACTGGCGCACCGACAAAGAGCCGGTGTGGGCCAACCCCGCCCTGTTCACCGACGAGCGCGCCCCCACCCACTACACGGCCGAAGATGCAAAACGCTTCACGCAAACCTTGGCGGCTAAGCTGGGCGTGAGCGACAAATACATGCAAAGCGCTTATGAAGACGTGTGGTACTACCTGTGGCGCGAGCGCCGCCTGCCCATCAACGTAGATCCGTTCAACTCGAAGCTGGACGACGAGATGGAGCGCGCCCGCTTACGCCGCGTTTTCGAGCAAAAGCTGGATTCGGTCGTCGGCTATGTGCTGCCGGTCAAGGTGGCGGACGGGCCACGCCTGAGCGGCCAGAAATCGGAACCAGCCCTGGCCGGGCAGAGATCCGAACCAGCCCTAGCCGGCCAGAAATCCGAACCAGCCCTAGCCGGGCCGGTGTGGACCACCGGCCCCTGGTTCCTGCGCGACGAGCGCATGTACCTGATGCCCGGAGACTCGCCCATGGGCCTGCGCCTGCCACTGGATTCGCTGCCTTGGGTGAGCGAAGCCGACTATCCGTATCTGGTGGAGCAAGACCCGTCTGCTCCACGCTCTGGCTTGCCTGCGCATGGCGCATTTGCGGCACGCTACCTGCCGGGCGCACGGGCCAGCATGACGGCATCCGTGGCCGAGCCTGTTCCGCCGCCCGGCAGCCTTTTGCCCAAACCTGCACCCGGCGCAACGCCGACTGCAATGCCCACTGCAACGCCCCCTGCAATGCCCTATCTCTCGGGTGCCGGCCCGCAAGCCGAGGCGGTGCGCAAGCTTCAAAGCGCCAGGGACGCGGCTACCAGCCAGGTCGCCGCAAATGCCGCAAATGCCCCAAGTGCCCAAAGCGCGAATCAAACCGAGCCGGTTGACTTTGCCCGCGTCCCCGCACGCAACGAGTCAGCCCACTGGGTCAGCCGCACGGCGCTGTGCGTCGAAGTGCGTGACCCACGGCGCGCCAGCGGCCCCAAGGCTGAGTCTGTCGGAAAAAAATCCGGCGTGCTCTACATCTTCATGCCACCGCTGGAAAAGCTCGAAGACTACCTGGACCTGCTCGCCGCCGTTGAAGCCACCGCTGAAGAACTCAAGCTCAAGCTGGTGCTGGAGGGCTACCCGCCACCGCGCGACCCGCGCCTCAAGCTGCTGCAGGTCACGCCCGACCCCGGCGTGATCGAGGTCAACATCCACCCCGTGAACAACTGGAAAGAGCTGGTCAAAAACACCGAGTTTCTGTACAACGCCGCATTCGAATCCCGCCTCTCCGCCGAGAAATTCATGACCGATGGCCGCCACACGGGCACCGGCGGCGGCAACCACTTCGTGATGGGCGGCGCCACACCGGCCGACAGCCCGTTTTTGCGCAAGCCCGAGTTGCTGGCCAGCCTGCTTTTGTACTGGCACAACCATCCTTCACTGAGCTACCTCTTCAGCGGCATGTTCGTCGGCCCCACCAGCCAGGCGCCGCGTGTGGACGAAGCGCGCAATGACCAGCTTTACGAGCTTGAAATCGCCATCGAGCAGATTTACAAAAATCGCGAAGTCTATGGCCAGAGCATGCCGCCGTGGATTGTGGACCGCACCCTGCGCAACATCCTGATTGACGCCACTGGCAACACGCACCGCAGCGAGTTTTCCATCGACAAGATGTACTCGCCTGATTCGGCCACGGGCCGCCTGGGCCTGCTGGAATTGCGTGCGTTTGAGATGCCGCCGCACCCGCACATGAGCAGCGTGCAGCAGTTGCTGCTGCGTGCGCTGGTTGCGCGTTTCTGGAAAGCGCCCTACAAGGCACCCGCGACGCGCTGGGGCACCGAGCTGCACGACCGCTTCATGCTGCCCACGTTCATCCGCATGGATTTCAATGACGTGATGGCCGAGATGCGAAGCGCGGGTTTCGCGTTTGATGACAGCTGGTTTGCGCCACACTATGAGTTCCGCTTCCCGATGGTCGGCAGCATCAAGTCAACGAGCATCGAGCTCACCCTGCGCGCCGCGCTGGAGCCATGGCACGTGATGGGCGAAGAAGGTACGCCGGGCGGTACCGCGCGCTATGTGGACTCGTCACTGGAGCGCATTGAGGTGCGTGTGACGGGCATGAACGAATCCCGCTACGTCGTTACCTGCAACGGTGCCGCGTTGCCGCTGCAAAGCACCGGCACCACCGGCGAATACGTGGCCAGCGTGCGCTACAAAGCCTGGAACCCGCCCAGCAGCCTGCACCCCACCATTGGCGTGCACGCCCCGCTGACGTTTGACATTGTGGACACCTGGATGAAGCGCAGCATCGGCGGCTGCCAGTACTTTGTCGCCCACCCCGGCGGCCTGAGCTACGACACCTTCCCCGTCAACTCGTTCGAAGCCGAAAGCCGCCGCCTGTCCCGCTTCACCGCCATGGGCCACACTCCCGGCATCATGAACGTGCCACCCGCGACGATCAATGTGCCGGGGAGCCGGGAGTTTCCGTTTACCCGGGATTTAAGGCGGGGGTAGTTGGCGCGCGAATTCATTGGACTTGCACCCGTACCGACGGTTTCATTGGCAACACGAACCCGTCTGACGCGGACTGCAACCATTCAGAACGTTTGCGCTTTCTAGCGCGGCGCATGCGCACCTGCCCGCTTCAACACCACTGCTTTTTAGGGACGCCGAGGCTGCAGGAGTCTGCGCAAAACCCACGATATTCAGGACTACCGTTTTTGGTTCTTCAAAAATTCCTGCCTACGAGCCTCGCCGTCAAAAATAAGCTCAACAAACCGCGACAAAAGCTCAGCGCTGACGAAAAGCTTTGTCATGCTGGTGGCACGCTATCCGGTAACCAAAGCCTCACCGGTCCAACTTCAAACAAACGCCGCCTTCGATTCAACCGAGGGCTGTCCAGCGAGCAGTCCGGCGACAGAAATATCTTCATCAACGTTCGGCCAATGGATGCCTTGACCATCACCCATCAGCTCATAATTTGATCGTTCAGCTGGCGTAGCATGTGCCAACCTCGGAAACCATGCAAGCGGAACCGACAGCTTGCGCCCATCGGTCAACATCACCTGCAATTCATCGTCCGAGCAGTCAACCGCCATGGCCAGGGGAGCCGTTTTAAACACTGAAGAATTCATCCCAAGCCTCCACGAAAATTTGTTGATCGTTCTCGACCATACCCAGCAACTTGTTCAAATCCTGGGCCGAAAACCCGGTGCTGCCAGCCAGCGACACTGGTTTCAACCAGAATTTTGCCAGCATTCGATCTCGCTGCACATGAATGTGATGTGGCTCACTGTTTTCATTGGCATAAAAGAAAAACCGGTGTGCGCCGATGCGAAGGATTGTTGGCATGGGTTGCCAGTATGCACGATTGCCTGGCGGTAAGCAGCCACCCAAACCATGATGGACCTAGCAGCCTGTCGGACTCAGGAATTCAAAAAGCTGTCTACTTTTGAATCTGCTTAAAAAATAGGCGATTTGATCAGTATTTTCTGGATTTTGAGTGTTTTTCACGGCATTTCCTG
>JAYVNK010000400.1:0-3521 GCA_043758475.1 Comamonadaceae bacterium
CGTGGCCAGCCGCGCCCATACACGGGTGTCGGGCATCGACTGGGAGGCCGTTTGCAAGCCCACCAAAACGATGGCGGGGCTGCCAGAGTACGGCGTCTCCAAGCTGGCCAATGTGCTGTTCAGTGCCGAGCTGTCGCGCAGGCTCGCTGGCAGTGGTGTGACGACCTACTCACTGCACCCTGGCGTGGTGGCGTCCGACGTGTGGCGCGCTGTGCCTTGGCCGTTGCGCTCATTGATCAAGCTGGGGATGATCTCTGTCGAAGAGGGTGCAGCCACCACCCTGCATTGCGCCGCTGAGGTTGAGGCTGGCCGTGAGACCGGTTTGTACTATGACAAATGCAGTGTTAAAGCACCGAGCCGAGTAGTGGGGCAGGATTCAGCGCTGGCGGCTGAGCTGTGGCGGCGCAGTGAAGACTGGGTGCGGTGACTTTTGGCGGGTCCGGAAGGTTTCTGGACCGGCGGAATGTTGGGCTGGCGGGATGCTGGACTGCGTTTAAGGTGCCTGCGCCAGCAGGTTGTGAAACGGCTTGCGGCTTTTCCAGCGGTACGCGCCAAAATCCCGCTCGTCCGTGGTGAGGATGCGTCCATGGCCCAGGTGCTCGGCCAGTAAAACCAGCGAAGCGTCAGCCAGGTCCATGGGCAAGTTGGCATAGCGTTTCATCATGGCGGGAATGCGCGAAATCTGCTCTGGTGGAATGTCCCAAATTGTGATCGCTCCGTCGGCTGCCTCGTCCACCAGTGCTTGGGCAAAGCGGGTGCCGAGGCGCGTTGTCATCAAGTACGTCGCTTCTGTCAATACAGGCCAGGTGGTGATCCAGCCGTCAGACACCGAATCCGCTGCGCCAACCGCACGAGCGTGCCAAGCATCACCTATGTCCAGCAAGGCGAACAGAAACCCTGCGTCAACAGCAATCATGTAGCAGGCTTGGCTTGGATCACTGTCGCTTTTTTAGATTTTTTTACGGAACGCACCGGGTACTTTTCATCCAGTCCCATCGTTACATATTTTTTGACATTGGTCGAAATGTCACCCAACCCGCTGTGTCCTTTGCCAATCAAATTGGACAAATACTTGAGCTGCCCGCTTTGCGCACGCACATGCCGGTAATAGAAGTCGACGCTATCGCGCAGAACGTCACTGACCTTGTTGCCGGTGCTTGCAGCAAGGTACTCCACCTGCTTCTCAGCCACCCCTTCAAATCGCGCATTGACTCGCATGATGATTCCTTGAGCAAAACGTTAACCAAACTGTTAACCAAACTGTTAACCAAACTGTTACCCAAACTGTTAACCAAACTGTTAACCAAACTGTTAACCAAATTTGTCATCCAGTGTATGACAAACCAGGCTTGCAAGTCAAGCGTAGTCCGCCATCGGTACGCAGCTGCAAAACAGGTTGCGGTCCCCGTACACGTTGTCCACCCGGCCCACGGGTGGCCAGTATTTGACCTGCTTCAAACTTGCTAGCGGGAAAGCGCCTGTTTCTCTGCTGTAGGGGCGCACCCACGCGTCTCCCAACAAGCTGGCAGCGGTGTGCGGCGCATGTTTAAGCGGGTTGTTGTCCTGCGGCCAGACCCCGTCTTCCACCTTGCGAATCTCTTCCCGGATGGAAATCATGGCGTGGATGAAACGGTCCAGCTCGTCCAGTGTTTCGCTCTCGGTCGGCTCCACCATCAGCGTGCCGGGCACAGGAAAGCTGAGGGTTGGCGCGTGAAAGCCGTAGTCCATCAGACGCTTGGCCACGTCTTCGGCAGTAATGCCGTTGGTGCCGCCGCTGGTTTCTTTCAAGGGGCGCAAATCCAGAATGCATTCATGGGCGACATGGCCATTTTCGCTGGCGTAAAGGGTAGGGTAGTGATCCCGCAGCTTGGCGCTGATGTAGTTGGCGCTCAAAATTGCGATCTCGGTTGCCTGCTGCAAGCCGTCTGGGCCCATCATGCGGCAATACATCCAGCTGATCGGCAAGACCGCTGCGTTGCCAAGCGGGGCTGCACTGATGGCCCCCACGCCATTCACAGGCAAGCCGCCCGCAGCATGCCCCGGCAAATACGGCACCAGGTCGGCCACCACACACACCGGCCCCACACCCGGCCCGCCGCCGCCGTGCGGAATGCAGAATGTCTTGTGCAAATTGAGGTGGCTCACATCGCCGCCAAACTCGCCCGGCGCCGCCACGCCGACCAGGGCATTCATGTTGGCACCGTCTACGTAGACACGGGCGCCGTGGCTGTGCACCAGCGCGCACAGCTCTTTGACCTGCGTCTCAAAAACGGCGTGGGTGCTGGGGTACGTGATCATCATTGCGGCCAGGTTGGCGCTGTGCTGTTCGCACTTGGCCTTCAAGTCGGCCATGTCCACATTGCCTTGCGCGTCGCAGGCCGTCACCACGACTGTCATGCCTGCCATCTGCGCGCTGGCCGGGTTGGTGCCGTGGGCGCTGCTGGGGATCAGGCAGATCTTGCGATGGCCCTGTCCGTTGGCTTGGTGAAACGCCTTGATGACCAGCAGGCCCGCGTATTCGCCCTGCGAGCCTGCGTTGGGCTGCAGGCTGATGCCCGCGTAGCCCGTGGCCTGGCATAGCCAGGCGCGCAATTGCTCGTCCAGCTCGGCATACCCCTGCATCTGGTCGCGCGGCGCAAAGGGGTGGATGTTGGCAAACTCTGGCCAGGTGATGGGAATCATCTCGCTGGTGGCGTTGAGCTTCATGGTGCAACTGCCCAGCGGGATCATGCTGCGGTCCAGCGCCAGGTCTTTGTCGCTCAGGCGGCGGATATAGCGCAGCATGCCGGTCTCTGAGTGGTGCGTATTGAAGACCGGGTGCGTAAGGAAACTGCTGGTGCGGCGCAGCGATTTGGGGATCAGAGGCTCAATGCCATGCTCGAATTCTTCTACCGTTGGCAACGCCTGGCCCGGCTTGGCAAAGAACGACCACACCAGCGCAATGTCGTCACGTGTCGTTGTCTCATCAAGCGTGATGCAAATGTAGTTTTGGTAGTAAATTCGCAGGTTAGCCCTCGCCAATAGTGCACAACTAGCTATTGAAGTAGTAGCAAAATAAGTTTTGAGGCTGATCGTGTCAAACGCGCTGTCGCCCCGCACGTCGAAGCCCAGCACTTGCAGGCCCCGCGCCAAAATGGCCGTGTAGCTGGCAATGCGCTGGGCAATTCGGGTGAGCCCCTGCGGGCCGTGGTAGACGGCGTACATGCTGGCCACCACCGCTGGCAGCACCTGCGCGGTGCAGATGTTGGACGTGGCCTTTTCGCGGCGAATGTGCTGTTCGCGCGTTTGCAGGGCCAGGCGATAGGTTGGGTTGCCGTGCACGTCCACGCTCACACCGACCAGTCGGCCTGGCATGGAGCGTTTGAACTCGTCGCGGCAAGCCAGATACGCCGCGTGCGGGCCGCCGTTGCACATCGGCATGCCAAAGCGCTGCGTGGTGCCGACCACAATGTCGGCATGCCATTCGCCGGGCGGCACCAGCAGCGTCAGCGCCAGTAAATCTGCGGCTACCACGAAGGCGG
>JAYVNK010000401.1:0-3520 GCA_043758475.1 Comamonadaceae bacterium
GGTCATCTTCATGCTTGTTTCTCCATCTGAATTTAGATGGGGCAAGCGTGCGCTATTCAGGGATGACTGACAAGGTTGGGGTTCATGGAGCGCTTACGATTGATCAAATCGTCCGGCCACTGCTTGACATTCTTTGGCAAGGTTTTGGGCGAGAGCGCTGCTTGGATTTCGACGCAAACTCAGGGGAATATAAACCGCAGCAATGATTGCACTTGCTGGTATGTTGAGGTTCTGGATTCCCATCATGGTTGTCCGTAAACTGAGATGGGTGTTGATGGAATTGCATCGGTTGCAATGTTCCCACCGAGTTAAGGCGAAAGAATAGCAATCCCGAGACAACCCGCAGCACCACACTGCGGCTGAGGCTCGTCTGCCGCAGCCTCGAAGCACGGAAACCTCAGGGTCTGGGGGCCGCAACGCGGACCGACATAGCCGCGCTTGTTTGAGCCGAAGGCGAGTTTGCGCGGCGGCCTTGAGGCTGTGGGTTGAATCGGTGGTAGTCGCTGGCAAACGGCTGACCAGCGGCGCGCGAGGCAAGGCGCCAAAGCGCAGACGTGCCGACTGGCACGTAGAGCATTTGCAACGCGGCATGGCGTGGCGAGGGGCAGACGAGTGCCAGTGACTATCGCCGATTCAATCCACCGGTACTGGAGATGGTCGCCCGAAGGGTCTGCGGTAGTTGAGGCTCAGACGGGGTGCGGTGCTTTGGGCTCGCCCGGCGCGCAAGAGAATAATGGTATCAAATAAATAGCTGCTTATGCACTATCCACAAGGGTTATAGCCCGAAAATAGTGTCAAACTGCCCGAATAGAACACACCGTGTCATACCACCCCTGCATACCCACCAGCGGGGCGCTTTGGATGGGCAATATCGCGTTGATGTTGTAGCCTGCGCCGATGCCGCCGTTGCGCGGGTCCCACCAGATTTCTTCGTCCAGGTCCTGGTCGGCCAGCAACTCGCTTTGATCCATGCCGACTGACGGGGTGTTGTTGGCGGACTTGCGGGCTGTAGCGGCGCGGCCATGCCACAGGTTGCCCAGGGAGTTGCTGACGGCCAGCACGCGCGGGTGAATGCCTTCGGTGACATACGCGGTGATGACGGCTTTGCCGACGGGGTCGCCACCGTTTTTCATGTCGTGGCCGTAGGGGCGGAAGGTAGACAGCTCAACCAGGTCGCCGGTTTTGATGCCGTATTGCCGGGCCGTTTCGGTGTTGATCCACATCGGGTTGTGGTGCACGATTTCGCTCAAGTATTTCTGGCTGGCGGTGCGGCCCTGGGTGTGCACGTTCCACTTGAAGGTGACCAGGTGCAGCTGGTTGTCCTTCATCTTCACAAAGCTCTCGACCGGGAAGTATTCCGGCATGCCGTTGTCTTTGAAGCCGACCTGTTTGCCCGCGTCCAGAATGTCCTGGTGGAAGACGGCGAATTTTCGGTCGGGCGTTAAAAAGCCGCGCCTGGGTTGGCCGTTCACCATCAGGCCAACTTTGGCCTCCACGCCATTGGCGGCTTTTTTGTAGATGATTTGCGTGGCGGCATCGACGCGGCTGTCTTTTAAATCTGCGGCGTCTACATCCCAGTTGTACAGCTCGTAGTACTTGGGCTTGCTCATGTCTTGCCACACGCCGTTTTTGACCATGTAGCCCCAGCCATCTTCGCCCACGCGGGCGGTCAGGCCCTTGCTGCGCTGCCTGAGCCAGTCTTCATGGTCTTTGAACTGGAAGTACTGCGCGGTTTTGGGGCCAACGCGCTTGGCGATTTCGATCATTGAATCGACAAAGCTCACGCACTCACCCGGCGGCGGCACGATGGGCTGGCGCAGCGTCACGTAATCCCGCAGCTCCATGTTGTTGCGAACGTCAAAGCCCCAGCGCTCCATGTAGCTGGCGTCGGGCAGGATCATGTCGGCATAGTGGGCTTGCTCGCTGTAGACCACGTCCGAACACGCGTGGAAGGGGATGAGCTTTTCGTCCTTCAGCACATCCACCACCAGGCTGCGGCCTTCGGGCCAGGTCTGCGGCGCGGCGACGGTGTAGCTCAAGTAAACCTGGATTTTGCCGCGCCCTTCTTGAATGTATTTGTAGACGATTTGCCCGACCTTCATGCGCTGCCACTTGTTGGCCAACGGCCATTCGAGGGAGTTCTTTATCAGGCTGTTGACTGTGGGTGTGGGCGGGCGCGGCATCGGCTGCGGGAACACGGCGGGCGGCACGCGCGTGGGCTCGGTGGTGTAGCAATAGCCGCCTTCCTGGCCGATGCTGCCCACAATGGCGTTGAGCATGATGACGGCTCGGTCGTTGTTGAAGCCGTTGTAGTGCGCGCCAGAGCCGCGGTTGGTAAACGCGATGGCGCGCGGGGCCGCTTTGGCAAATTCAAGCGCAATGCGGATGATGTCGGCTTTGTCGATACCGGTCACGCTTTCGGCCCACTCGGGCGTGTAGCGGCTGATCCACTCTTTGAGCTGCGCGGCCCGCTGGCGCTGCTCCAGGTGTCGAGCCACTTAGCATCGTGCAAGTTGGCTTGCATGATGACATTGCCCATGGCCAGGGCCATGGCACCATCGCTGCCCGGGTTGAGCGGAATCCATTCATCCGCCCGGCCTGCGGTGTTGCTCATGCGCACATCAAACGCCACCAGTTTCGCGCCATTGTCAAAGCGGCCCTTGATGATGCGTTTGGCAACGTGGATGGCACCTTGGTGCGCCTCATAAAAATTGGCACCAAAGCTCAGTATGTATTTGCTGCGCTCAAAATCGCCGCTTTCCCAATCGGTCTCGCCCAGGCTGGCGTAGTTGGCCGCGCGTTTGTTGCTGCTGCACAGCGAGCGGTGATTGAACAGGCTGGGCGAGCCAATGGCGTTCAAAAAGCGCGTCATTTCCTCGGCGATGCGCGAGCGGCCAATCTGGATGGCGACTTCTTCGGGCTTGCCCTGGTCCATGGCGACGCGAATCCGGCCTGCGATCTCGTTGTAAGCCTCGTCCCAGGTGATGCGCTGCCACTTGCCTTCGCCGCGCGTGCCGACACGTTTGAGCGGGAATTGCAGGCGATCTGCATAGTCGTTAATCGTCGGCCCACTCTGCCCTTTGGCGCACAGGCTTTTGCCGTTGTTGGGGTCCAGCGGGTTGCCCGATACCTTGACCAGCTTGCCATCAATCACGTAGCCCTGAATGCCGCAAACGGTGGAGCAATTGAGGCAGACGCCCTTTTTGATGACCGCTTTGCTGTAGTCGTTTTTCAGGCGGCCTTTGCCATTGGCGCGGCGCTCGGCTTTGCGTTTGCCGTAGAGCTTGCGGTCTTTGGGTGCGAAGAGCTGGGCGTTGGCGTCTTCAGAAGCCAGCAGAATCATCTCGCCCAGGGCCAATGTTGAAAGCGCAGCAAAACCGCGTTTGATGGCTTCACGCCGTTGGATGGTCATGGTCGTGCGCCTCAGGTTTTGTCAGCAACTTTGGTGCCCGTGCTCAGCGATGAGTCGGCGGGCTTGGCCCACAACACGCGCTTGCGCTTGGGGAACGTGCTGTCCAGC
>JAYVNK010000402.1:0-3519 GCA_043758475.1 Comamonadaceae bacterium
CGGCGCAAACGCACATTGGCGCTTTGCAGTGAGCTGACGATGCCTGCTTTAACGCACTCCTCGGCACCGTCCAACAGTGGCAGGGCAGACAGGTTCAGCTCGGCATCAACGCCGGACGGGCGTGTCATTTCCACCAAATGGCCCAGCAGACCAAAACCGGTGAGGTCGGTGCAGGCGGTGGCCCCGTATTCAGTCAGGCATTTCGCGCCCAGCCGGTTGGAGATCACCATCGATTTCAGCGCCGCGTCGATCCAGCGGCCTCGGGCGGCGAGGCGGGCGTGGGCGGCGAAAAGGGTGCCGGTGCCAATCGGTTTGGTAAGGATCAGCACATCGCCCGGCTGCATGCCGTTTTTGCGCAATATCCTTGCCGGGTCGTCGTCAATCAAGCCATTCACAGCAAATCCCAGCGCCAACTCCTTGCCTTCACCGGTGTGACCGCCGACCAGCGCGCAGTTGGCTTCGTTCAAGATTTCCATGGCGCCGGTCATCATCTGGAACAGCACGTCTTCGGTTTTGGCTTCCAGCCCCGGTGGCACCGTGACGACGGCCGTGGCCGATTGCGCTTCTGCGCCCATGGCCCAGATGTCGCCCAACGCGTGGTTGGCGGCCACCTTGCCAAAGATGTACGGGTCGTCAATGAACGAGCGGAAAAAGTCCACCGAATGCACCATCGCCTTGCCGGGTGGCACGCGCACCACGGCGGCGTCGTCGGGATCTTTGAGGCCAATCAGCACGTCGTCGCGGTCAACCGGATGCAGGTTGCTCAACGCGCGTGACAGCACGGTGGCACCCACTTTGGCACCGCAGCCGCCGCAGCGCATGGCAATGGCGGAAATGGCTTGCAGGGATTCTTCCTGGCTGAGCTTGACGCTGGACTGCGATCCGGAGCCGCCCGTTGGTGCTGTTGCATCCATCTCCGGGAAATCCTGAAACTTGGCCATGAAGCGGCGGTCCACCCAGTCTTTCCAGCGCCAGACCCAGTCGCCCGAGAAGCCCAGCCAGCCGCGCGATGCCACAGCGTGCTTGTCGCCCGTGCTGATCAGCGCGAGCCAGGTGCGCTGCGGGTGGTAAGCGGCGAGTGGCGTGCCAGCAACGGCGCGGCGCAGGTTCTCGGTCAGCGGCGGGCCCTGGCGCACGGCAAACACACCGGCTTTTTCAAGCTTGTAATTGACCATGCTGGCGATGTCGCCCGCCGCAAAGATGTTGGGGTCGGTGACGGTTTGCAGGGTGTCGGTGACCTGGATGAAACCCCCGGCGTCCAGCGCCAGGCCGGTGTCTTTGAGCCACGGGGCGCCGCCCGCGCGCGTGACCCAGACAATCTCATCGGCTTGCAGTACCTCGCCAGAGGCTGTTTTCAGGCTACCGGCGCTCACACCGCTGACGGCGGCATTGCGGTGCACCACCACACCGCGCGCGGCCAGCACGGCGTCAAAGCGCTTGCGCACGCCCGCGTTGTGGGTGGGCAAAATGTCGGCCCGGTCGGTGAAGAGGTGAAACGCCAGCTCGTCCGGGTTGCGGCCCAGGGCCTGCAATTCATTGCGCAAGCGCCATTGCATGGCCAGCAGCAGCTCTACGCCGCCTGCGCCCGCGCCCACTACGGCAATGGTGGTTTTGCCGGGGTGCTGCTGCACACGCTCCAGCAGCGCCAGCCAGCGGTCGTTAAAGCGCTGAATGGGTTTGACCGCTACAGCAAAATCCGCCGCGCCCGGCACATCTGCCAACTGGGGCGTGGAGCCGATGTTGATGGACAGCTGGTCATACGGCACCGGCGGGCGGTTGCGGCACAGCACTTTGTTGTTGGCGCGGGCCAGGCCGATCACCTCGTCACGGTACAGGCGCGCCCCGGCAAACACCGCCAGGCGGCTCAAGTCGATGTGCACCTCGTCGTAGTCGTAATGCCCGGCCACATAGCCCGGCAGCATGCCGGAGTAGGGCGTGTGCATGTCGGAGCAGATGAGCGTCAGGCGCACGCCGGGCACCGGCTTCATGCCAAAACGCTTGAGCACGCCCACATGGCTGTGGCCACCACCGACCAAAACGATGTCTCTCAGGATCGGCTGGTCAGGCTGCTGCATGTATTATTTTCATCGCTGATGCTTGCTTGTCGTTGTGGCTTATTTTGGTCGCTTGATCCGGGGATCAGGCCATCAAATCGTGCACGAGTTTAATCAGAGCGGCCTGCTCGGTTTTCGCAGCGAACAGGGGCGCGCGCTTTTCGCAATGCGCCTGCAGTCGCGCATACAGCGGATCGCTGCCGAGGGCATGGGCGGCCGTTGAATCGCGGACCCTCAAGCCCGGCGCGGCCTCGTGGTTGCGGCATCGCACGAGCAAACCGGCAAGCGCCTCTGCATCACCGTGCTCGAAATACCCGGGATAGTCCAGGCCCAACATGCCCACGTTGCCCGCAATTCTTGAAGCCAATACCGGCGTGCCGCTGCATACCGCCTCCATCACCACATGCGCGCCGCCTTCCATGCTGCTGGCGTGCACAAGCACATGCGCGTGCTGGATGCGACGGCGCGTTTCTGCGTGTGGCAGGCCGCCCAGCCAGCGGTAACGGGCGCAGACGGCTTCGGTGGCGCGGGCCTGCTCGCCCAATGCGGCGTTCAGCGGCTCGCCAATGTGATCGATCAGAATGTCGGGGTGATCTGCCAGGAGGCGCGCTGCAGAAAACAGGGTTTGCGGTGACTTGACGTCACGCAAATGGCCCACCATCAACGCGCGCAGATGCTGCCGTGGTTTTTGCAGCATCTTGCGGGTTGAAGCGGATTGAAAAATGACGCGGGACTTCGCACGCATCGCGTCGGGCAATGCGTCTGGTCCGCATTCTTGCAGCACCACAAGCTGCTGCGCAAGCCTGAGTGAAGCCTGCGCCTGCGTGTCTGTGTGGATGTCGCCGTAGAGGTCGGTGCCGGTCAGCACCACTGCCAGACCCGACGCATTGGCGGGTGAGCCTTTTGCCTTTGCCCACGCTGCGATGGAACCGGCCGAGCGGCGCGCGTGCAGCGCCAGCATCACGTCATACGGCTCGCCGTTCCACACCTGCGCGATGGTGGCGTCAAAAGCTGGGCTCAGCATGCGCGACCAGCGCCACGCGGTTTGCCAGTTGCCATTGTTGGCGTTGGCAAGGGCAGGGCTGACGATCAGGACACGGGGCTTGTTCATGGGAGAATTTGGGGCCTGCGACCCGGCACGACCCATGCGGCAGGTCGTTTGAGAATCAAAAACCTTACACCAGATTTCCGGGGACCATCCCCAGTGCACGGGTGCGAGCTTTCGAGTCTAATCTGAAATCCCTTTCAACCCTTCCGGAGCTTCCCATGGTCAGTTTTTCCCCTTCCCGAACCTTCCGCGCCATGATGACGTGTGCGGTCGTGCTGTTTGGTTCGTTATGTCACGCACAGCAAGTCTTCAAGGTCACCGCCATCCCGGACGAATCGCCCACCGAACTGGCCCGCAAGGCTGAGCCCCTGGTGAAATACCTTGAGAAGACATTGGGAATGAAAGTTGAGTTCACGC
>JAYVNK010000403.1:0-3511 GCA_043758475.1 Comamonadaceae bacterium
CAGCCCTGGATTGAAGGCGATGAATCCGCCGACCAACACAACCCGTAAGTAGATCTGCCTTGCGCAACAATGTGATCAAGGGTGGCTCGGATTCATAAGCGAGGACCGCGAATTAATAATAAGCCGCCGAAATTGGTTGGGCTCAAGCCCAGCGTTTGCTGCGCAAATTGTTCTTCATCTCCTGCAGCAGCGGCTGCAAGCTTGCAGCACCGATGCGCAGCGCCACGCAGGTGGCCAAAATATCGATGATCATCAGGTGCAGCAGGCGCGACACCATGGGGCTGTAGCGGTCGTGGCCTTCGGGATGGTCGGCCGCCAAGTGGATGTGGCCAGCAGTGGCCAGTGGGGAGCCGCTGGCGGTGATGGTGATGGTGGTTGCGCCGTTTTTGCGGGCAATGTCACAGGCGTCCATCAGGTCGCGGGTGCGGCCCGAGTTGGAGATCACCACCACGCAGTCGCCAGGCCGCAAGATTGATGCGCTCATCACCTGCATGTGGCCGTCGCTGTACGCAATGGTGTTCAAGCCGAGGCGGAAGAATTTGTGCTGCGCGTCCTGCGCCACGATGCCTGAATTGCCGACACCAAAAAATTCGACGCGGCGGTTATTTTTGCAGGTGTCCACAAGCGCCAGCGCGGCTTTCTCAATGGCCGCCGTGCTGGCATCGTTGCGGTATTTCAGAAACGCCGCCACGGTGTTGTCAATCACCTTGACCAGCACGTCGCCGGTCTTGTCATTGGCGTCCACGCTGCGGTGGATGAAGGGCACGCCTTCACTCACAGTACCCGCCAGCTTGCGCTTGAAATCCGTCAGCCCGTCGTACCCCATGCTGCGGCAAAACCGGATGACGGTGGGCTTGCTCACGTGCGAACGGTCGGCCAGCTCGCTCACCGGCAGATGGGTGAAAGCGCGCGGGTCAGACAGCACCAGCCTGCCAACGCGCTGCTCGGCCGGGGCCAGGGAAGTCAGCGATGCGCTTATGCGGTCAAGCATAGATGGTCAACATTCTTCGCTCCAGCAGTAGCCGTCCCGCGCAATCATCGCGCTGGCGGCGCTCGGCCCCCAGGTGCCGGCGTTGTACAGGCGCGGGCCTTGCTTGTCTGCGGCCCAATGGTCCAGAATCGGCTCGACCCAGCGCCAGGCTTCTTCCTGCTCATCGCTGCGCACAAAGAGGTTCAGCCTGCCATCAATCACGTCCAGCAGCAGCCGCTCATAGGCACCCACACGCTCCGAGCCAAAGCGCTTGTCAAAATCCAGGTCAAGCTGCACCGGCGACAGTGTTTGCGAATTGCGGCGATTGTCCTGCCCCTGCGCCAGCAGGTGCAGCTCCAGCCCGTCCTTGGGTTGCAAATTGATCACCAGTGAGTTGGACGCGCCCATTTGCGAATTGAAAATGGCATGGGGCGTTGGCCGGAAATTGATCACGATACGCCCGTCCCGCCCGCCCAGCCGTTTGCCAATGCGCAGATAAAACGGCACACCGGCCCAGCGCCAGTTTGAAATCTCGGTGCGCAGGGCGACAAAGGTTTCGGTGTTGCTGTGCGGGTCAACACCCACTTCTTCGCGGTAGGCCGGTACGGCGGTTCCGCCCACCGCGCCTGCGGCGTACTGGCCGCGAATCACGTCCTGCACCAGGGACTCGGGGGTCCACGGTTTGAGGGAGCGCAGCACTTTGAGTTTTTCATCGCGGATGGCATCGGCATGCGAATTGATGGGCGGCTCCATGCCAATGGCGCACAGCAGTTGCAGTGCATGGTTTTGCACCATGTCGCGCAGCGCGCCGGTGGTCTCATAAAACGCGCCGCGCTTCTCCACGCCCAGCTCTTCGGCAATGGTGATCTGGATACTGGCAATGTGCTCACGTCGCCACAGCGGTTCAAACAGCGCGTTGCCAAAACGCAGCGCAAACAGGTTTTGCACCGCAGGCTTGCCCAGGTAGTGATCGATGCGGAAGATTTGCCGCTCGCTGAAGATGCTGCGCACCGTCTGGTTGATGGCGCAATTGGAGGCCAGGTCATGCCCCAGCGGTTTTTCCAGCACCACCCGGGTGTTGGTCATGTTCAAGTGGGCGGCAGCCAGTTGCTCGCACACGGTGGTGAAAAGCGCTGGCGCAGTGGCCACATACATCACCACAACGTCGGCGTTGCGCTCGTGCAGCAGGGCACCGAGGGTGGCGTAGTCATCGGGCTTGGACAACTCCATGCGCACGAATTGCAGCCGTGCCGCAAAGCGCGTGAATTCTTCAGCGGAGGGGCGCTTGGCCAGCTCAACCTCGTTGAAGCGCGCCTGAATGCGCTCCCGGTATTGGTCAGCGCTCAAGTCTTCACGCCCCACGCCAATGATGCGGCCATCGGCCGGAAGTGTGCCGTGGCGAAAAGCCTGAAACAGCGCGGGCATCAGCTTGCGCCAAGCCAGGTCTCCCGTGCCGCCAAAAAGGACTAGGTCGAAGCTCATAGGGTCAATCCAGTGCAAAACGCCAAATGGAATCCGACTGTAACTTAGTTTCATAAACTGGAGAATTTTCAGTACTTTAAAAATTCATATGCAAGCAATCGTTGGCGTTTTTCCTGGTAGTTTTGCAGGGACGTGTGGCTAGACTTGCTTGGTAAACAAATTACAGAAAAATCTGTGGCCTTTGGGTCAAACCGGGTTGTTATGAAGCTACTTTTTTCAACAGCTTTCCTGATGCTGGGCGCGGTGAATGCCCTCGCGCAGTCGCAGGTCAACATCATCTGTTCGGCCCAGGCCGAGCACTGCGATCTGGTGCAAACGGTTTTCTCGCGCATCAGCGGAATCAAAGTGAACCTGGTGCACAAAGGCTCCGGCGAGGCCGGCGCGCAACTCAACGCCGAGCGGGCCAACCCGAAGACGGACCTGTGGTACGGCGGCACCGGCGACCCGCACATGCAGGCGGCAGAGGTGGGCTTTAAGACGGTAGGCATTTACTCAGGCCCGCTGGGCATCAGCTACAACACCGAGTCGCTGGTCAAGAAGAAATTGCAGCCGCCCAAGTGCTGGGCGGAGCTGCTGGACCCTAAATGGAAGGGTGAAATCCAGGCCCCCAATCCCAACACGTCAGGCACGGCCTATGTACTGATTGCCACGCTGGTGCAGATGATGGGCGAAGACAAGGCGTTTGACTACCTCAAAGCGCTGCACAAGAACATCAGCCAGTACACCCGCAGCGGCACCGGCCCCATCAAGGCCGCAGCACGCGGCGAGACCACGGTGTCGATCAGCTTTGTGCACGATGGCGTGGGCGAAAAAATGAATGGCTTTCCGCTGGAGACCATCACGCCCGCAGACGGCACCGGGGCCGAGATTGGCTCCATGCGCATCGTCAAGGGCTCACGCAATCTGGAAGCTGCGAAGAAGTTTTACGAATGGGCGCTGACGCCTGCCGCGCAGGAGATGGCCGTGGCGGCAAAGCAGTTTCAACTGCCCAGCAACAAGAATGCAAAGAACGACGCGCGCATTCCCGACTTCAAGAAAATCAAGTTCATCAATTGCGAC
>JAYVNK010000404.1:0-3500 GCA_043758475.1 Comamonadaceae bacterium
TATGGATGGGATTTAACCTGTTGCTGCTGCTGATCTACCCCACCTTCATCGCGCCCATGTTCAACAAGTTCCAGCCGCTGCAGGACGAGACTTTAAAGGCCCGCGTGACTGCGCTCATGCAGCGCTGCGGATTTGCCGCCAAGGGCCTGTTTGTGATGGACGGCAGCAAACGCAGCGCACACGCCAATGCCTACTTCACCGGCTTTGGCGCGGCCAAACGCGTGGTGTTTTATGACACCTTGCTGGCCAAGCTCTCAGCCGGCGAAGTGGACGCAGTGCTGGCACATGAGCTGGGGCACTTCAAGCACAAGCACGTCATCAAGCGCATTGTGTCGATGTTTGCCATCAGCCTGGCGGGTTTTGCCCTGTTGGGTTGGCTGGCAACACAGGCATGGTTTTACACCGGGCTGGGCGTCAATCCAAATCTGACCTCCGCGAACGACGCTCTGGCACTGCTGGTGTTCATGCTTGCCATGCCGGTGTTCAGCTTCTTCATCTCGCCGCTGTTTGCGCAACTGTCGCGCAAGCACGAGTTCGAGGCCGATGCCTATGCTGTGGCGCAGACCAGCGGGGCCGACCTGTCGACCGCGCTGCTGAAGCTCTACGAAGACAATGCCTCGACGCTGACGCCGGACCCGGTTTACGTCAAGTTTTACTACTCCCATCCCCCTGCGTCCGAGCGTCTGCAGCGGATGGCCGCCTGACAACTGTCGCGAGGGCTTCAATGAACGCCACAATGAAGAAAAAAGACTGGTCAGCCATAGTCCGGCATGCGCTAAATGCTACTGAAATTGTAGCAAATATGGCAAAAATCGACAACTGGAAGCTCGTCGGTGATGGCCCTGGCGTGGCCATCGAGAAGACCTTCACGTTTGCCAATTATTTTGAAACCATGGCGTTCGTCAACGCCGTGGCCTTCATCGCGCACGCGCAGGACCATCATCCGGATTTGTCGGTGCACTACAACCGCTGCATGGTGCGCTTCAACACCCATGACGTGGGTGGCATTTCAGTCAGCGACTTTGATTGCGCTGCGCAAGTTGACGCGCTGGTTGCATGACGCAAGCCGGGCTTCAAAATGGACTCATTGTGGCCAACTACGGCCGCCATTTTCTGGTGGAGGACGGTCAGGGCAAGCGCCTGATCTGCCATTCACGGGGCAAGAAAAGCCAGGGCGTGGTGGGCGACCGCGTGCTCTGGAAAGCCTCTGAAGACGAGGGCACGATTGAGAAAATTCAAGAGCGCCGCAACCTGTTTTATCGCCAGGACGAGATCCGCACCAAGTCGTTTGCAGCCAATCTGGACCAGGTGCTGATCCTGATCGCGGCTGAGCCCGAATTCTCCAGCAGCCAGCTGTCGCGGGCGCTCATTGCAGCGGAGGCCGAGCACATCACGCCCATCATCGCGCTGAACAAGAGCGACCTCGTTGAACCGTTCGAGCGGGCGTGGCAATGGCTGCTGCCTTACCGCCACATGCATTACGGCGTGCTGCCCCTGTCCCTCAAAAGGTCAGGCGATGTGGACCGCGCCGAGCTGCTCAAGTTGCTTGGTGGCAAAACGACACTCGTTCTGGGCCCCTCTGGCGCTGGCAAGAGCACGCTGATCAACCTGCTGGCCCCCGGCGCGCTGGCGCAGACGGGCGAGATTTCCCAGGCTTTGAGCGCAGGCAAACACACCACCACCCGCACCACCTGGTACTGGGTGGACGCGGACAAGGCCACCGCCTTGATTGACTCGCCCGGTTTTCAGGAATTTGGGCTGAACCACATCGACCCGGCGCAGCTTGCGGCCTACATGCCTGACCTGAAACCCCACGTGGCCAATTGCAAGTTTTATAACTGCACGCATCTGCACGAGCCAGGTTGTGGCGTGATGGCCGCTGTTTCGGATGACCAATCGACCCCTAGCCCTCATGCCATATGTACCAATCGCTACAAAATATATAGTGATTTGTTTGCCGAACTGAGCCAGTCAAGATACTGAGGCCAGCCATCGCCAGCCTGGCTTCCAAACTGCAAGCATTCCAGTGGTTGTATGTGTCGGCCTTTCCTGCAAGCGTCGAAAATGGATGGGCCAGCGCCTTCACCCTCTCCTGCACGATGTAACAGTCGGCCCATGATGTTGTAAATCATCATCCGCAGGGGTAAGATCATCGACCATCCTTACAAAACCAATGGCAGCGCGGTTTGCCAGCAAGGGTGGTAAATCGACTAAGGGAGAAATAAATGAACAAGTCAAAAACTGATCCAAAAACCGACAACAAGCACCGACGCGCACTCGCAGCGCTGCTGGAAAAAGGCGTCGCGGCCATCGGATTTGGAGCTGCCTGCCTGGTGGTGCCTTCTTTTCTTGAGCCTTCGTCTGCTACGGCGTCCGTCGCAGCCGTCTTGCGAATGGCGGGTTGGCTCTCAGCGGGCGTGGGTCTCGTGTTGCTGGGCTTTCGGTTTTCCGTGCAAAGCAAAGCCAAAAAGCTGTCAGCTTTGCCACGCGGCGCGCCCTATCTAGATAAGGTGCCGCAAGGGCACCGTGCCACCGGCAGAGAAGCGTCAAACGCCGGACGAGGCTTCCCCATTGCATCAGGCCCTGCGACAACGCTGGAAACCAAAATGCAGGCGCAGGCAGAACGGCGATTGCAGCAGTGAACTGAGCGCCCCGCAGGTCGGGATCTGAACGCCATGTTCGCGCAACGCTTGAGTGGTGGCGACATGGAATATCAGTCGGGGCCGTCAAGTTTCTGCAAGGGAGATTGCAATGGTTTCAGTCGAGCACTCAGGAATTCTTCGGCGTCGAAACGTTCTCGTCAAACGTAGCAAGCTGGCTGGAAGCGTACTCTTGCCACTGGCAGCGCTGCGCAGCAACGCCCAGTCATCCGGTTCTGCTGCATCAGCAAGAAGGGCGGCTGCGGCGAATATGGGTTCGTGGCTGCTAAATACGCCGCAGCCCACGGGTATCCATGATTTGGCCCCGGTACCCGACGGCGGCGTGTGGTTCACTGCCCAGCGCAGTGGGCACCTGGGCTGGTTCGACCCCCACGGCGGAAAGACCGAGCTGATAGCCCTTGGCGCAGGGTCAGCCCCGCATGGCGTGGTTGCCGGGCCGGTCGGCGCGGCCTGGGTTACCGACGGCGGGCAAAATGCAATCGTGAGAGTCGCCTGGCCCAGCCGTGTTGTCACACGCTTTGCGCTGCCCGCAGGCACACCTTATGCCAATCTCAACACCTGCGCCATTGACGGCGCGGGCAACGTCTGGTTCACGGGGCAAAGCGGGTATGGGGGCAAAGTAACCGTGCGTACCGCGCAGGTGACGGTCAAGGAATCGCCCCGTGGCCGGGGGCCTTATGGCATCTGCACTACGCCAAAAGGCGACGTGTGGTGGTGCTTGTCCGCACCGATTGAATATTGACCCACCCTGCCGATCCAATATTGACCCAGGACGGGTAGCTGCTTTTTGAATTGGCAACTGTGGATAGGTGTACTCAATGACTGGTTTTTGAAGCTTGC
>JAYVNK010000405.1:0-3492 GCA_043758475.1 Comamonadaceae bacterium
GTGACGGCCACCACCTCGTCCCCGGCGTCCACCAGGGCCTGCACCGCCAGCATCAGCGCATTGACGCCGCCGCTGGTGACCGCGAGCCTGCCCGCATCAATCGGGCCATGGGCCGCGCCGTGCAACGCGCTCATGTAGGTCGCGATGGCCCCGCGCAGCTCGGGCAGGCCCAGGTTGTGCGAATAAAACGTCTCGCCGCTTTGCAGTGAATCAACAGCCGCCTGGCGGATGAAATCCGGCGTGACCTCGTCACTCTCACCAAACCAGAAAGCCAGCACGTCGCTGCGGCCCAAGCCCGCGTTGGCGACTTCGCGGATTTTGGATTCTTCAAGGTTCTGGATGACGGTGCGCATGGCGGGGCTCCTACTGGGGTGACGGACGCTGCATGTTGCAGGTGGTGGGCTGCTCGGCCCGCGCGGCGCTCAAGGTTTTGATGACGCGAAAGCCGTAGCCCGAGCCCTCCACGTCGAACTTTACGCCTGGCGTGCCCATGCGGTCCATCAGGCCCACCACGAGCGGCTGCTGGAATTGGTGGTCTGACGCGCGCATGGCCCCCGTCTGGGACGACAGCGTGACGCTGGCCTTTTCAAGCTGCTCGGCTACCGCTTTGATGTTGATGCGATTTTGCACTCGGCCATTGGCACTGGGTTCCCCTGTAGCAGCGTGCGCAATCGCCTGCGCCAGCGCCTCAACCATCAAGTGCAGGCGCATGTGCACATAGTCATCCGCTGGGTTGGGATACCGCGCGCGAAAAGCTTTGTAGAAGGCCTCGCTCTCGGCCGTCTGCACGTTGGGCAGCCAGTCGGCCACAGCAATCAGGCGGCCAATGCCCGCGTCGCCAATCGCTGCCGGTGCCCCGAGCGCATTGCCGTAAAAGGTGTAGAACTTGCCGTCAAAACCAGCTTCTTTGGCGGCTTTGACAAGCAAGGTCAAGTCATTGCTGAAGTTGCCTGTCAACACGGCATCGGCACCGCTGGCCTTGATCTTGGCGGCATAGGGTGCAAAGTCTTTCACGCGCAGCAGCGGGTGCAGTTCGTCACCCACAACCTTCACGTCGGGCCGCACATCGCCAAGCTGCCGTTTGGCTTCGCGCAGCACGGTCTGGCCAAAGCTGTAGTCTTGCCCGATCAGGTACACCGATTTGACCGCCGCGTCATCCTTCAATACCGACATCAAGGCAGCCATGCGCATGTCCGCATGGGCGTCAAAACGAAAGTGCCAGAAGCTGCATTTCTCATTGGTGAGAATCGGGTCAACCGCCGAGTAATTTAGGAATAGCACGCGCCTGCCGGGCTCGCGGTCGTTGTGTTTGTTGACGGCATCAATCAGTGCTGCGGCCACGGCAGATGAATTGCCCTGCAGAATGATCTGCGCGCCTTCGTCAATGGCCGCGCGCAGGGCCGACAGGGCTTCTTCAATTTGCCCCTTGCTGTCGTGACGCGTCAACACCAGTGGACGCCACACGCGCGGGCTGCCGGCAGTTTTGCCCACATCCCGCGCCATATTCCGCACCACATCCCGCGCCTCATCCCGCGCTGCTGCCTGCGAATTCACCCGTTCGGCCCCCCGCTGGTTGACCCGCTCCACGGCCCATACCAGGTTGCGGAAAATCGCCTCGCCGCCATTCGCATTGCCGCCGCTCAGGCCTTCGATCAAGGCTAATTTGATGGGCGAAGTGGACGAAGTGGGCGCGGTGAAGTTTGCCGTTTGCGCCATGGGAACGGCTGCTGCTGGTCCCGGGCCGTTAGTCATCTGCGCCATCAGCGCAACTGGCGCACATAGCGCCATCAAACCCAATTTCAAGACCCGGGGCGCAACAATAAACATTCGAATTTCTTTCCTGATTTATCTTGATAAAAAGCACATCAGTCACAGATTGATGGCATGCGGCAATCGCTGTGAGCGCCGCGCAGTGTACTAGGAGTCACACCATGTTTTTTGCTACTACCGCCCCGGCCCCTTCACGCCGCCAGTTGTATTCGCCTGCCGGGCGTTCGCTGGAGCGTTTTCTTGACGAAGCCGTTGTCGCCACGCGCCAAAAATCTGCCGCCATCGAGCAGGACGACACCTCTTTCACGCTGAGTTTTGACGTGCCCGGCATTGCCCGCGAGCAATTGAGCATCGGCATTGAAGGCAGCATCGTGCGCATCGAAACCAAAGAAGGCGCAACGCGCCCGTACAAGTCAGCTTACGAGCTGCCGCAAGACATCGACGTGTCGGCCAGCGTTGCCAAACTGGAGAATGGCGTGCTGACGCTGAAGCTGGTGAAGGTGGTGCCGGTGAACAAGGTGGCTGAGCTGGTCATCACCTGATTTACTACTATTTAAATAGCTACTCATGCACTGTGGACTAGGGCTAGAGGGCTAGAGGGCTATTTGACATTTTTTTAGCGGCTTTTTATCGGTTTCAACCTGTTTTTTGCGGGTTTTCGGCCTCTGCAGCCCGGCTCCACGTCTGACGCAAGTCAGGCTGGCCCGCCCGGCTGGATTTGATTCAACGGCCAGCGCGGTTTAACGTCAAAAGCGTAAACCGTGCTGGCCTTTTGTTCGCCCGATTGCAAACGCATGGCAGCGGCCATGGCAATCATCGCGCCGTTGTCTGAGCAGAACTGCAACTCCGGGTAATGCACGCGCACACCCATCGCACTGCACGCCGCGTTGAGCTGCGCCCGCAGGCTGCGGTTGGCGCCCACTCCACCGGCCACCACCAGCCGCATCAAGCCGGTCTGCTTGAGCGCCGCCAGTGATTTTTTGACCAGCACCTCGACGATAGCTGCCTCGGTCGATGCCGCCAAGTTGGCGCGGATGTCAACGGGCAAAGTGTCGAATGCGTCATCCACTTTCGCACCGGCAACTTCATCCCGCACCGCCATCAATTTCTTCGCCTGTACCATCACCGCCGTCTTCAAGCCCGCAAACGAAAAATCCAGATTGCCACTGTGCAGCAAAGGCCGTGGCAGCTTGTACGCCTTGGGGTCGCCCTGCGCGGCCATGCGCGCAAGAGCCGGGCCGCCGGGGTAGCCCAGGCCCATCAGCTTGGCCGATTTGTCAAACGCCTCGCCAGCGGCATCGTCAATCGTCTCGCCCAGCAACGCGTAATGCCCCACACTGTCCACCCGCATAAGCTGCGTGTGGCCGCCCGACACCAGCAGCGCCACAAACGGAAACTCGGGCGGGTCATCGCTCAAAAACGGCGACAGCAAATGCCCCTCAAGATGGTGCATGCCCAGCACCGGTTTACCCAACGCCGCGCCCAGCGCGCAAGCCACACCCGCGCCCACCAGCAGCGCACCTGCCAGGCCCGGCCCACGCGTGTAGGCAATCACGTCCACCTCACGTAAAGCGCGGCCAGATTCGCCAAGCACTTGAGTCGTCAACGGCAGCACCCGGCGAATATGGTCCCGGCTTGCCAACTCCGGCACCACGCCGCCGTAGGCCTCGTGCATCTCCACCTGGCTGTAAAGCGCGTGCGCCAAAAGCACCGGCACGTCTT
>JAYVNK010000406.1:0-3491 GCA_043758475.1 Comamonadaceae bacterium
TGAGCGCCGTGTGGCGAGCCACACAAGCGAGGAGCAACGCCGCAATGCGCCCGCTAGTGCTGCCAAAATGGGATATTGGCTTTTTCTGCCTCCCTTAGCACAAAGCGACATCGTGAATGTTGGAAGTCTCGGCGAGGTTTGACCACAGCTTCAATTGGCCAGGTCAGCCCTCCTGCGCAAACCACCCATCAATCGCCGCTGCGTCATTCACCGTGCGCAGCGCCATGTAGGCAACTTCGGCCTCGGGGTAACGCCTGCGCAAAAAGTTCAGCCACTGCTTGAGGCGGCCCGCCTGCTGGCGGCGCTCCAGGCGGCTGCAGACGATGTGCCAGAAGTCGGCGATGAAGGGCAACAGGGCTTGCCAAGTGACGGTGTCAAGGCTGATCCCGAAACGGGTCTCGGCGGCAGCTACAACATTGCCCAGCGCCTGCAACGGCAAGACATTCAACGATGGGCTGCAAAGTCTGGCGCGACGATCTTCGCCCTTGATCGCCAGCGCCAAACCAGGGTCAGTCACCATGCCGCGCCCCAACATCAGCA
Organism: Comamonadaceae bacterium; assembly: GCA_043758475.1. Taxonomy (GTDB): domain Bacteria; phylum Pseudomonadota; class Gammaproteobacteria; order Burkholderiales; family Burkholderiaceae_C; genus JANYCG01. The sequence continues at coordinate 541 of JAYVNK010000406.1, forward strand.
TGTGGCAGCCCGACAGCTCACGCGCCCGCGCGGCGTCTTGCACGTTCCAAATTTCGCCATTGGCGACCACGGGGATGTTGACGGCCGCGCGGATGTCGGCAATGCGGTGCCAGTAGGCGGGCGGGCGGTACGCGTCTGCCTTGGTGCGGGCATGCACCACCAGCTCATCAGCCCCAGCCCCGGCAATGGCCAACGCGCATTCCACCGCACGCGAATCGTCGTTGAAACCCAGCCGCATCTTGGCGGATACCGGCATGTGTGCAGGCACGGCGCGCCGCACTGCTGCGACGATTTTGGCCACCAGCTCAGGATCGTCCAGCAGCGCGGCACCGCCGCCGTGGCGGTTCACCACCTTGGCGGGGCAGCCAAAATTCAGATCGATTCCGTCCGGGCCCAAGGCTGCCAGGCGGGCTGCGTTTTCTGCAAGGCACACCGGGTCTGACCCCAGCAGTTGCGCGCGCACCGGCACACCGGCAAACGTGCGCCCGCCATTGAGCAGCTCGGGCACAACGCGGATAAAGGCGCGGTCTGGCAGCAGCGTGTGGGTGATGCGGATGAACTCCGACACGCAGCGGTCCACACCGCCCACACGGGTAAGAATGTCGCGCAGCACAAAGTCCAGCAAGCCCTCCATGGGGGCGAGGAGAATCGTCATTTCAAATATGTCTCGGGCGTTGGAGCACCGGAAAAATCAGTTTACTATTTATTTAATAGCTACTTATGCACTGTGGACGAGGGCTAGAGGCCTATTTTCCTTCCAATTTAAGCCGTTTTGGCCGTTTCAGTGCCCTAAATTGCGCTAGGATGGCGATCTATGCTCAAAACGCCTTCTTCCTTCACGTCATTGCTCGCAGCACAAAGCCATGCTGCACCCGCCAACTTTGTATTTTCCGGTGACGAACTGCTGGTGCAGGAAGTTGACCTGGCACTGCCGACGCTTGCGGCGCTGGCCCCCTTGGAGTTGCAGGCTGCGCAGTTTTATCCGGTTGGGCTGCTGGGCGAGCAATATTGCCAGACCACCTGGATCAACAAGGACACCCATGCCACCCAGGGCACCCCGGGCACCAAAAGCGGTGGTTCGAGTGTATCGGGTGCGTCAGGTCGGGCAATTGGGGCGGGTGCTGTGGAGGTGCCTTACCTGTCCGGCACAGGCCTGGCATTTCGCAAGCTGCGTTCGCTCTTTGGTGTCATGGACGAAGCGCTGCTGTCGGTGGTTGGGCGGGCTTTTCAGATCAGCAACTGGGCGCGCACGCACCGGTTTTGCGGCGCTTGCGGAACTGCCACGGTACATGTGGCGGGCGAGCGCTGTGTCAAATGCCCGGCCTGTGGCTTCATGGCCTATCCGAGGATTTCGCCAGCCATGATGGTGCTCATCCGGCGGGGTGATTCGATTCTGCTGGCGCGGCACAAAACCTCACCCGCACCGTTTTTCACGGCGCTGGCGGGGTTTGTGGAAGCTGGCGAGTCGGTGGAAGAAGCGATACACCGCGAGGTGTTTGAAGAGGTGGGTTTGAAGGTGCGCAACATTGCCTATTTTGGCAGCCAGCCGTGGCCGTTTCCGCATTCGCTGATGATTGCCTACACGGCAGAGTTTGACAGCGGCGAGATCACCATTGACGAGGCCGAGATTGCCGAGGCGCGCTGGTTTGGGCCGGATGATGCGCTGCCTAAAATCCCGTTTGGCGTGTCGATCGCCAGCGACCTGATACGGGCGCACTTGCCAGGCACTTTACCCAGCATATTTACGGGCCAAGCACTTTCTGCCCGCAAGACATGAACTTCATCGTCCTGGGCGCAGGCGCCATCGGCTGTTACGTGGGCGGGTGCCTGGCGCTTGGCGGGCAAAACGTCACGCTGGTCGGGCGGCCCACCGTGATTCACATGCTGGCCGCGTACGGCCTCACGGTGACCGATCTGGATGGGTTCACGGGGCACGTGGCGGCGACGGCGTTGCGGCTCGCACCGGCGCTGAAGGAGGCCGCGCCGGATGCAGATTCGGTGATTTTGCTGTGCGTGAAGGGCGGCGCTACCGAGGCGGCCTCGCGGGAGATCGCGCAAGTCTGCCGTCCTGGCACCACGGTCGTCTCTTTGCAAAACGGCGTGGACAACGTGGCGCGCATCCAGGCCAACGCCCCGCAGATGCAGGCGCTGGCGGGCATGGTGCCCTACAACGTGGTTATGACCCATGCTATGACGCATGCCATGACCCATGCTATGACTGGTGGGCAGGGCGACCACCCCGCCTGCCGCGTGCACCGTGCGACGACGGGCAGCCTGCACATAGAGAGCAACCTGGCAAGCGAACAGCTCGCGATGCTGTTCAACGCATCGGGTTTGCCGACTGAGCTGTCAGACAACATGCGCGCCGTGCAATGGGGCAAGCTGCTCCTGAATTTGAACAACCCGGTCAACGCCCTGTCTGACCTGCCACTGCAAGCGCAGTTGCAGGACCGGGATTACCGCCGGGTGCTGGCAGATTTGCAGAGCGAGGCGCTGGGCATTCTGGCGCAGGCAGGCATTGCCCCGGCCAAGGTGGCAGCGGTGGCCCCGCGCGCGTTGCCCCACCTGCTGCGTCTGCCCAACTGGCTTTTCAAGCGCGTTGCAGCGCGCATGCTGCGCATGGACGCATCGGCGCGCTCGTCCATGTCGGACGACTTGCAACATGGCCGCACCACCGAGATCGACGACCTGTGCGGTGCCGTGGTGCGGCTGGCCCAGGCGCACGGCGGCGCGCAGCAGCTGAATGCGCGGCTGAACCAGCGCATGTGCGAACTGGTGGCACAGCACAAAACTGGCCAGCGGCTCAGTGGCCTGCAAATGCGCCTGGCATTGTCGGTAAACTAGGACCCGGATACCCAAGTATCGGAACATGAAAGCGTGCTTTCACCCCCATGCCGGCGTTGCAAAGCCTCGCCATAGCCACAGCGATGTCTGCGTTTTGCGCCTAGGCC
>JAYVNK010000407.1:0-3484 GCA_043758475.1 Comamonadaceae bacterium
ACCCGCCCGCAGTGGCACCGGTCAGCTTGGCCACCGTGCTGTTGGCACGAAATTCCTCCAACACCGAGTCACCTGTGACCTTGACCTGCGGCCCGTTGGCACCACTGACAAAGCGCACGTCGCCCTTGAAACCGACATCGGCGCGCAGCAATTCAATGTTCAGTGCGTCGCCAAAATACGGCTCAAACGCATGCACCGGGATTTGTGTTGCAACGACTTTGCCTTGCGCCGCCAGCGGCAACAGGCCCAAGTTGCCCCGGAAGTCCAGTTGCCCAGGCTCGCCCTGCGCGGCCCGGATGCGGGCCGACAGGCTCAGGGGAAACGTTTTTTTGGTGTCGGTTGAGAAGGCTTTGACTTGCGCCTTGATGGCCGATACCTCGAACGACACGGGTTTTGGCGTGGCCTGGTCCAGATAGCTCAGGGCGCTTGCGTTAAGCGACAGGTCGGCCACCGCGACGGTCCACGGCTTGACTGGTGGCGCTTTGGCTTCCTTGGTTTCTTTGGCTTCATTGGGGACGGTCCGGGCGGATACCGACTTGTTGGGCACGGCGCTGCTGGCCCGCTGCACAGGCGGCAGCTGTTTCATCCAGCGCTCAAACATCCAGCGCCCGTCTGATCCCCGCTCGATGGCAACCTTCAACTGGTCCAGCGTGAGCTTGCCCACAGTCACCGTTTGCGGCCCCAAATCAATCCGCGCATCAGCGATTTCAAGCTTTTTGAGGGATGCCAGAGGCGCGGGCGCTTTGTCGCCCTTGCTCAACTGACCAAGCCGGGCTGGCGTCGCCAGCAATGCCAGGTTGTCCAGCGTGAGCAGTTTCACGCCCAGGTTCATCTCAGAAGGCTTCCAATTGACGGCAATTTCCGTGGATACGCGGCCACCCAATGCAGGATCGATGAACTGCGCCAGATACGGTGCTGCCAGAGCCAGCGGCACGTCTTTAACGGTGGCATTGACAGTGACAACTTGATCGGTGGCCGAGCCGCTGAATTTAATTGCAGCGCCGACAACCTGTGGCAATTTCTGCGCAAGGTCCGCGCTTTTTGCTGCGGCCTCGTTAGGCTGTGCCGCCCTGGCGACGGCGACGGCGTTGGCTTTGGCACGCCCATCCACCTTCACGTCAACCGATGCCCCGATCAATGCTTCAGCCACGCCCGCCAGCGCGGCAGTGCCGCTGAACTGCAACGGCTGGGCAAACGGCAAGGCGATGGCAGAGGCGTCCAGCACCACGTCGCGCAGCACCAGCCTGGCCTGCGGAGCCGTGGTGTCGTCGCGCCAGCTCACTGCACCGCCTCGCACCGCCACTTTGGCAATTTCCAGCTTCCAGGGCTCTTTTTTTGCATCAGAAGTGGCTTTAGCCCCTTTAGTGTCTGCATTGTTAGCTATTATTTTTGTAGTATTTTGGGTTGTACCGGCATTTGCGTTGGCATTGGCGACGGAATGGGCAGCAGGGGTGAGCGGCTGCAACTGCAAGTTGATGTTGCCCGCCTTGTCGCGACTCACCTCCAGCGCAGGTGCCGACAGCTCCAGCAGCGATATCTTCACCACCTGCTCCAGCGGACGAACGTCGTCCAGGGTGACCTTGAGGCTCTCAAACGCCAGCAGGTCCTGCGTGCGCAAGTCGGCCACCTTGACGCCTTTGGTCTGCACAACGCCGCTGAGTTTGACGGTCGGGCGGGCAACCTGCTCGAACGCCACCTTGATGTCGGCATTGAGCACCGCTGCCAGCAGCCGCACCGGCACGCTGGCGGGGATGTAACCGAGATACGGCTTGAGATCGACGCCAGTGAGCCGGATGCTGGCATCGGTCTTGTGGCTTTGCGCAAAAGGCGTGGTCTGCGCAGTGGAATCAAAGCTGCTGCCGTTGAGCTTGAACGCCAGTTTGGGCTCGGTCTTAACGTCGCGGCGGGAATCGAGATTGCTCAAGAACGGAACGCTGAGGTTCAGATCGCGCAACTCATGCGTCTTGCCCACCGCCTTGTCCGAGAAATCCACAGCGCTGTGGGTCAGCGCCAGGTTAAAGAGCGCGAATTTGGGTGGCTCGGATGCCGGTTTGCCAGACGGCTTGTTCAGGCGCGCCAAGATGTCGTCGATGTCGTATTTGCCATCGCCCAGGTGGGTCAGCCTCAGATTGACGCCGTCAACCACGACGGCGTCAACCACAGGGGCCAGGCGCACCAGCGACTGCAGGGCCGCGTCGATGTAGATGCGCTTGATCAGGAGTTGCGGCGACGCCAGAGAAGCGGTGGAAGCTGCCGCCGGGCGCGAAACCGGGGTCGCTGGCGAACCTGCAGAGGGGCGGGATGGCGACGACCCTGCGCCGACGCCGCCAGACGCGGCGGCAATGCTCAGGTCGCGCAGCTCCAGCTCCAGCGTCCAGGGCTTGAAATCGATCTTACCGACCGTGACGGTACGCCCCAACGCTTCACCCGCGATTTTCTCCAACTGGCCTTTCAGGATGGGCGGCACCAAGGCCCAAGCCAGCCCCCACACCAGGGCCACGGTGGCCACCGCCCAAAGCACGCGCCGACCCCACTTGCCAAGCTTGCCCTTGTGGCTGGGGTTCAGCTTGGCGTTCTTCTTGACGTTATGAATATCGGTCTGCGTGTCATTCGGCGCGGGGGTTTGGGCATCCATTCGGCGAATTTTCAACCACATCGCGCAAACGTCAAGCGGCAAATGAAAAACTTGAACACAACACGTAAAAACGGAGAAAAAAAGAAAGCCCGGATAAATTGACGCAAGGCCAACTTGTCCGGGCTCGACGGCTGGCACGAGGCCCATGCCGTCAGGGTTTGCACTGGAGAGAGTTACGTCTCGCAGTGCTGGACGCAAAAGATTGCCTCCATGAATCGCCGGGGCCGCTTCATCAACGCTACCCTGGGGTAGGGACTGGCTACTGCCGACTAAGCGCCTGTTTTTCAACAGACACCCTAAGTTTAGGCGCGGCATCGGAGAAATTCAAATTGATATTTTTATCGCGCGCGCCGGTTTGATTAAAAGAGATGTCTTGACTCGAGGTGCCTTATTCCGTCGCAATCTCTTGGATCAAAAATAGAATATCAACTCTATTTTATAGTGTTGACCGAGCATATAAACCCCCTTAGAATCCGCGAATCCCGGCCTAGCAGCTAGGGATAATCCGAATCCGCTGCCGAACCCGGCATAGTCAATTCTCTGCATCGGTGAGAACGTCCGTTAAAGGATCACCGCAGGATTTTGATGGCGTACCAACCCCAACGAGGTGCCCATGGCGCAAACTGCACGCAGTTGCCCGTCAGCCCTTCGCCAAAGAAGGAAGAGCTATGACAGCGACACCGAAATTAGTCCAGGGTCTGCGAACTTTCGCAACTGAGATCGCCCACGGCTTTTTAGCAATCACCCACAACAGCTTCGCCTTGGTCGGGCTGGCGGTCATGTTTGCAGTCATCACCCTGGCGGCACGCCCCGAATTGCGCCAGGCCGGGGAAACCGAGCTGATGGGCT
>JAYVNK010000408.1:0-3480 GCA_043758475.1 Comamonadaceae bacterium
TCGCATTCACGCAGTCTCGCGCGATATTACGATAGCGCCATGACTACATCCACACTGAACCCGATGGCCCCCAATGCGGGCAACAGCCTGCGCCAGGACGCGGGTGTGATTGGCCTGGTGGGGCTGGCGCACATGGTCAGCCACTTCAGCCAGTTGCTGCTGCCGCCGCTGTTCCCGTGGCTCAAAGACGCTTTCAACGCCAGCTACACCGAGCTGGGGTTTTTGATGACGGTCTTTTTCGTCGTGTCCTGCATCACGCAAACGCTGTCGGGCTTTGTGGTGGACAAGTTTGGCCCGCGCCCAATTCTGTTCGCCGGCTTGACCTTGCTGGGGCTGGCCGCGTTCGGGTTTTCTGTCAGCACCAGCTACTGGATGATGGCGTGTTTCTCTGCCCTGGCCGGCGTGGGCAATGGCGTGTTTCACCCGGTGGACTACACGCTACTGAACCGCAAGGTGAGCCCGACGCGGCTGGGCCACGCCTACAGCACGCACGGCATCACCGGCAGCCTGGGCTGGGCGCTGGCACCTGCCCTGCTGGTGCCGATTGCGCTTACCTGGTCGTGGCGCGAAGCCTTGATGGTGGCAGGCGCGCTGGCTTTTGTGGTGCTGGCGATCTTGATTTTTAACCGCGACAAGCTGACGCTGGCAGTTGCAGTTCCCGCGACGACCCATGCCAAGGCCACCGTTGCGGCATCACAGGACGGCGGCCTCGACTTCCTCAAAATTCCCGCCGTGTGGATGTGCTTTGGCTTCTTCTTTCTGTACGCGATTGTGATCAGTGTGATCCAGGCGTTTGCGCCCGAAGCCGCGCGACAACTGCACGGTGTGCCGCTGGCGCTGGCGGCCATGTGCCTCACCATCTACATGGTGTGCAGCGCGGGCGGCATGGTGCTGGGCGGCTTTTTGGCGGCTGACCCGTCGCGGTGCGAACGCATCGTGGGCGGCGCATTTGGCGTGGCGGCGGTGTTTGCGCTGACGCTGGGGTTTGCGGAGCTGCCCGCCATGGTGGTGCCGGTGGTGTTTGGCGTGATGGGTTTTGCCTCCGGTATTGCAGGCCCGTCGCGCGACCTGCTGGTGAAAAAATCTACGCCTGAAAATTCGACCGGCCGCGTCTACGGCGTGGTCTATTCCGGGCTGGATATCGGCCAAGCTGTAGCCCCCCTCATCTTCGGCGGCCTGATGGACCACCACCAATACAGCGGCGTGTTCCTTGGGCTGGCGATAGTGCAGGGCGTGCTGATTGCGGGTGCGTTCAATGTGCGGCGGGCGCGGCGGACGTCGCTTGCGCCTGTTTGATCATTGCCGATCGGGCCGATTGGACCGACAAGGCGCAACCCCGCCTGACGCTGCGCACTCTTGGGCGCGGCGATGGGCTGTTGGGGATGATGGGTTTTTCACCCGCGCCAGCTTCACAATCCACCTCAGCACGAAACGGTAAATCACCCAGCAACCCGGGTCCCTTCGGACCACGGGGCGACAGCGTGACCGTGGCCCAGCTTCAGTGTGAAAACGCCGAAGCCCAAGCCTTGGCAGAGGCGACACTAAGGTCGCTGGGCCTGCAACTTCTGCCCCCCGCCGTACTGCAATGGCGTGGTGATGATTTGACGCTGGGCAGCGAATCCGCTGCAACTTTGTGGCCGCTATGGACGCTGCCGCAAGAAGCGCAGTTTGCCGACTTCTGGGCCGAACAGGTGCCGCCGCTTCAAGCGCAGGGCTGGCAGGTGGTAGCCGCGCCGGGCTTTGCCCACACCAGCGTGCCGGTGCAGGACTGCCGCCTCACGCTGGCGCGGCGTGAGGGCTCGTGGCTCATCAGCCTGGGCGTAGAGGTGGAAGGCCAGATGCTGGACCTGGCCCCGCTGCTGGCCGAGCTGCTCAAGCGCGATGGCCGCTGGCTGGATGCACATCAGATGAACGCGATTGAAGACGATGCCGTCATCACCCTGCGCGCACCGGGTGGCAAGCGCATTGATGCACCGGCGCTGCCGCTCAAAAAAATTGTCAGTGCTATGCTGGATTTGCTGACCGACCCCCGGCGTAAAGACGGTGCCCTGGTTCTGTCGCTGTGGGATGTGTTTCGGATCGATGCGCTGCGCCAGAGCCTGGTGAGTGACCAAGCCCTGCGGGCCGGCCCGCACGGCGCGTGGCAATTGCAGGGGGACGATGGTTTGCACAGCCTGGCGCTGCGCCTGCAAGGCACGGGCAGCCCGCAAAACATCAGCGCCCCCGAGGGCCTGGGCATCACGTTGCGGCCTTATCAATTGCAAGGCGTAGCCTGGCTGCAATACCTGCGAGAGAACAACCTGGCGGGCATTCTGGCAGACGACATGGGCCTGGGCAAAACTGCGCAGACGCTGGCGCATTTGTTGATTGAAAAGCAGCAAGGGCGGCTCGACCTGCCCGCGCTTGTGGTGCTACCCACGTCACTGGTGTTCAACTGGCAGGCGGAGGCCGCACGCATGGTCCCTGATCTGCGTGTGCTGACCCTGCAAGGCCCCAAGCGCGCAAAAGACTTTTTCCGCATGCCCGAGTTTGATGTGGTGCTGACGACTTTCCCGCTGCTGTGGCGCGACGTGCGTGCGCTGGCTGCGCAGCCGTTTCATCTGCTGATTCTGGACGAAGCGCAGTCGGTCAAAAATGCGGCTGGCCGCAGCGCGCGTGCCGTGCGGCGGATCAAAGCCCGGCATCGCCTGTGCCTGACCGGCACGCCGCTTGAAAACCACCTGGGCGAGCTGTGGGCGCAGTTTGATTTTTTGATGCCCGGCTTTCTGGGCGACTTGCGGAGCTTCCAGCGGCTGTGGCGCAAGCCGATTGAGGTCAATGGCGAGACCGTGCGCGCCCAGTTGCTGGCGCAGCGCGTGCGGCCTTTCATCCTGCGCAGGCGCAAGGAAGATGTGGCGACCGAGCTGAAACCCGTGACCGAAATCATCCAGCGCGTGCAGTTGCAAGGCCAGCAGCGCGACCTGTACGAGAGCGTGCGCGTGGCGGCGGACACGCAGGTGCGCCGGTTGCTTGCACGCACACACTTCAAGGGTGTGCAGATCAGCATTCTGGATGCCCTGCTGAAGCTGCGCCAGGTGTGCTGTGACCCGTATTTGATCAAGGGCACAAAAATGCCCGCCAGCATGGAGCGCGCCAAGCTGGAGCTGCTGATGACGCTGCTGCCGGCGCTGGTCAAAGAGGGCCGGCGGGTGCTGGTGTTTTCGCAGTTCACGGAAATGCTGACCTTGATCGAGCCTGAGCTGGATGCGCTGCAATTGCCGTGGCTGGCGCTGACCGGCAAGACGCCACCGGTAAAACGCGGGGCATTGGTTACCCAGTTTCAGGCCGGTTCTGTGCCGATATTTCTGGTCAGCCTCAAGGCCGGCGGCCTGGGCCTGAACCTCACGGCGGCTGACACCGTGATCCATGTGGACCCGTGGTGGAACCCTGCCGTGGAGCAGCAGGCCACGGCCCGCGCCCACCGCATCGGGCAAGACCAGC
>JAYVNK010000409.1:0-3478 GCA_043758475.1 Comamonadaceae bacterium
CCGTCTTCCAGCCGCATGCGCAGTGACGCGACGATGGCCCCCACCGCCATGCCGATCGCCACCACCCCCTGCAAGGCCGACGCCTGCGTCACGCTGTAGCCCAGAGCCATGGCGGCCCACGTCAGCACAATGGTTTTCAGGTTGCCCGCAGCTCCCCAGACCAGGGTGGTGGCGGCCAGTGAAATTTGGCCCAGCTTGTCGCGCCAAAGCCGCATGTTGCAGGTCCAGAAATCAGGCAGCAGGGTCATCAAACGCTTGGGCATGGGCCGCATTTCAACGCCGGTGTCGGGGATGTGGGTGTTGAACCAGGCAGCCAGCAGGTACACCAGAATCAACACGGCGATTGCGGCCTCGGGCGGGGTGTCAATGCCCAGGTCAATCAGCGGGATGTCAATCGACAGCAGCATGTTGGACACCACGCGCCCTACTAGCTGGCCGCCCAGCAAAACGCCCAGGATGATGGAGCCGATCGTCAAGCCCTCAATCCAGCCATTGGCCTTGACCAGTTGCGACGCGGGCAGCAGCTCGGTGAGGATGCCGTATTTGGCCGGGGAGTAAGCCGCAGCGCCCAGGCCAACGATGGCGTAAGACATCAGCGGGTGGGTGCCAAACAGCATCATCAGGCAGCCTGTGACCTTGATGAAATTGCTGATCAGCATCACCTTGCCTTTGGGCATGGCGTCGGCAAACGCGCCCACAAAAGGGGCCAGGATCACATAAAACAGCGCAAACATGGGTACCAGGGCGGCTTGCTGCCAGCTTGGCGCGCCGCTGGTCCTGAGCAACTGGATGGCCGCAACGAAAAGCGCATTGTCAGCCAGCGAGCTGAAAAACTGCGCCGACATGATCGTGAAAAAACCGCGTTTCATTAATGCCAGGTTTGCACCAGCCAGGCTGATGTTGAATTGTTTGTTGGTGTATCCGAACGACAGGCTGGTTATAGCACGGCGCACAGTGCCAGAATTGGGGGCAACTACCGATCCGCGTTTCCCCGATTTCTTGCCCTATGCCCCGTCCGATTCAAGCCACCATCCACACTGATTCGCTGCGCCACAACCTGGCACAGATTCGGCAGTCCGCGCCGGATGCCCGCGTCTGGGCAGTGGTCAAGGCCAATGCGTATGGTCATGGCATCGAGCGGGTGTTTGAGGCTTTCAGCGGTGCCGATGGCTTTGCCCTGCTGGATCTGGATGAAGCGCAGCGTGTGCGGCATCTGGGCTGGCGCGGCCCCATCCTGCTGCTGGAGGGCGTGTTTGAGCAGCGCGATCTGGAGCTGTGCTCGCGCCTGAACCTGTGGCACACGGTGCACTCTGAAGCGCAGATTGACATGCTGGCCATGCATAAAACCAATGTGCCGCAGCGCGTGTTCCTCAAGATGAATTCCGGCATGAACCGCCTCGGTTTTACCCCCGAGCGTTACCGTGCCGCCTGGACGCGCCTGAACGCATTGCCTCAGGTCGATGAGATTTCACTCATGACGCACTTCAGCGATGCTGATGGCCCCAAAGGCGTAGCCGCCCAAGTGGCCCGCTTCAACGCCGCCACACAGGATCTGCCGGGCGAGCGTGCTTTAAGCAACAGCGCCGCCACGTTGCGCCATGCTGGCCTGGTGTCAGACTGGGTGCGCCCCGGCATCGCCCTGTACGGCAGCGCGCCTGATTTTCCCGAGCACAGCGCGGTGGATTGGGGTTTGCAGCCAGGGATGACTATTACTAGCAAAATAATAGCTACTCAAGCACTACCGACAGGGGCTAGCGTCGGATATGGCTCAATTTTTACCGCAACCGGGCCGATGCGCATCGGCGTCGTGGCCTGTGGCTATGCCGATGGCTACCCACGCCATTGCAGCACCGGCACGCCCGTGCTGGTCAACGGCGTGCGTACCCGCATGGTGGGCCGCGTCAGCATGGACATGATCACGGTGGACCTGACACCGGTGCCTGCGGCTGACATCGGCAGCGAGGTGATTTTGTGGGGCAGCTCGGCAAGCGGCGCGGTGCTGTCGATTGACGAAGTGGCGCAGGCTGGGGGCACCGTGGGGTATGAGTTGATGTGTGCGCTGGCGGCCAGGGTGCCGGTGGTGTGCGCCACCAGACACTAATGCGTGGCCTGCTGTTGTGGCAATCGGTTTAAGGAACTTTGCTGATGCGTTTGCAAATCACGGTACTGGCCTTTGCCATTTCTTCCTGGGATGCCAAGGCTTGGGATGCTGTGCTGGTTTCAGGATCCAGGCGCATCGCGCAAATTGGCTCCCTTGCCATTAAAGGCACCCGTCAATTCTGCCGCCCGGTGGCAACGGTTGACAGCGGCCTGAATCGCCACCAGCGCTCCCGAGCTGACATCGCCGTGGGCACACGCGATCATGTTGCGCTGGAAGATGGCATCCACCTCCTGCAGATGTTTGCGCGCCTGCAGCGGATCGTCCTGGCTGGCGATGCGGTCACTGAGTGCAAGCAGGCTGTGCAGGTCCTCCACCGATCTTTCGCGGTGGCCACGGCGGCGCCGGGCGTTGATGCCCGTCACGCCTGAGCCCAGAACACCCAGCAGGGCCACAGCGATGAACATCTGATTGATGTAGCGGTCCAGAAAATCCTGGTAGACGCCATCGAGCAATTGAACCGTCCCTGGATGCACCGGCAGGGTCGGCACATCCCGTGAAGGTGCCGCAATGGCCAGCACCTCTGGCACCTCCAGCTGCCGCTGGTCGCGCAGCGAAAACAGGGTTCGCGTCAGCGTCACCGCCGCATTGGGGCTGACCTTGTCACTTGCGACGATGCGGTTCGACAGGGTAATCGTCTCGGTGGCTTCTTCCGGCTTCGGAGGATCGCCACCAAAAAAACCTTTGACAATTTCTCCAGTCTCGACGCCCCGAATGCGCAGAGCCAGCGCGGCGGGATCGTCCACGGTAACAACCACAAACTTCTCACCCCAGGCTTTGCGGATGTTGTCGTTGAAGGTCGCGTTGAATTGGGTGCGCCCGGCGGACACCGAGAAAAACGCGTCAATCTTGCCTTGGCTGGCATAGTCGGCCTGCTCACCGAGCTTGATCGGCACCAGGGTGTAATCCTGCTCCAGCAAGCCCCGATGGGACAAAATTTGCCGAACCAGAATCCGGTTCAGTTCGCCTTGTGTGCCGACGCCAATTTTCTTGCCGCGCAAGTCGCTTATCCTGGTGATCTTCGTGCTCTGTTTTGTGAAGACCACCGGGTAGAACTTGCGCAAACTCACCAGGCTGCTGGCGCCACGGGCCACGTCAACGTCAGAGCGGACAACGGCCAAATCTGCCTTGCCCGCAGACAGGGCGGCGGCACTTTCCGAGAATCCGGCGGTCCACAACGGGATGAGGCGAACCCCGGCCCGTTCCTTGGCCAGGGTATCGACCAGAAGCTGCACTACTTTTTGCTCGCCCTGGTCCGTTTGCCCGGCCGCAATCACCAGCACCACCGGCTGCAGATACGCCGCCACGGCAGCCCCTGCC
>JAYVNK010000410.1:0-3473 GCA_043758475.1 Comamonadaceae bacterium
CGATTTCGCCCAGCGGCATTTCGTAGGTCAGCATGACCTGTTTGCCGTGGTATGCCATGTTGAGCTGCACGCCGCGCTTCTGGTTGGCAAGCGTCATGACCGAGCCCACGTATTCCTGCGGCATGTACAGGTGCACCGTGACGATGGGCTCGCGAATCTCATCGAGCCGGCCCTGGTCGGGCATCTTGGAGGGGTTCTCGACCATCTTTACCGTGCCGTCAACCTGCACCACCTGGTACACCACGCTGGGCGCGGTGGTTATCAGGTCCTGGTCAAACTCGCGCTCCAGGCGCTCCTGCACAATTTCCATGTGCAGCAGGCCCAGAAAGCCGCAGCGAAAGCCGAAGCCCAGCGCCTGGCTTACTTCGGGCTCATAGCGCAGCGACGAATCATTGAGCTTGAGTTTTTCCAGGCTGTCGCGCAGGCCTTCATATTGGTTTGCTTCCGTCGGGTACAGGCCTGCAAACACTTGGGGCTGGATTTCCTTGAAGCCGGGTAGCGCCTCAGTGGCAGTTGCTGCCGCACCGCCCGTGCCGGGCCTGATCAGGGTAATGGTGTCGCCCACTTTGGCCGCCTGCAACTCGCGGATGCCGGCAATGATGTAGCCCACCTCGCCCGCTTCCAGCGAACTGCGCGCCTCATTGGCCGGTGTGAACACGCCCAGGCTGTCGGCGTTGTAGGTGGTGCCTGTGGCCATCATCTTGATGCGCTCGCCTTTGGCCAGCCGGCCATCGACGACACGCACCAGCATCACCACGCCCACATAGTTGTCAAACCAGCTATCCACAATCATGGCGCGCAGCGGGCCATCGGGGTTGCCTTTGGGCGCGGGAATGCGGGCCACGATGGCTTCGAGGATTTCTTCAATGCCCATGCCGGTTTTGGCCGAGCACGGAATCGCGTGCGTGGCATCGATGCCAATCACGTCTTCAATCTCCAAGCGCGCGTTGTCGGGGTCGGCGTTGGGCAAGTCCATCTTGTTGAGCACCGGCACCACTTCCACGCCGAGCTCGAGCGCGGTGTAGCAGTTGGCCACGGTCTGCGCTTCAACACCCTGGCTCGCATCGACAACCAGCAGTGCGCCTTCACAGGCAGAGAGTGACCGCGAAACTTCGTACGAGAAGTCAACGTGACCTGGCGTGTCGATCAAATTGAGGTTGTAAATTTCTCCGTCTTGGGCGTTGTATTTGAGGCAAGCGGTCTGCGCCTTGATGGTTATCCCACGCTCTTTTTCGATGTCCATGGAGTCCAGAACCTGCGCCTGCATCTCGCGTTCCTGCAAGCCGCCACAACGTTGAATGAGACGGTCTGCAAGAGTGGATTTGCCATGATCAATGTGCGCGATGATCGAAAAATTTCTGATGTGATTCATCAACGAAGGGCTTCAAGTGATTGAATTAAAACGGGAGGGGAAAAGAAAAAAGGGCGCGTCGTGTTACGGCGCGCCCTGAACCAACAATCATTGGCAACTGCGAAGGTTGGAAGTTCATTGTAGGCAAAAAGGCCTTGATGAACAGCCCCGGCAGCGCTTGAAGGGGGTCGTTGCGACACAGCAACACGAACTTTATGCACAGGTTATTAACAATATTTGGAATCAACATCTGGACAACTTGTGGGTGATCTGTGGACCGCCTGTGGGGCGATCAGAATCATCCCATATTGTGGTTTTCGGCATTTTAAAACACCGGTAATCTGTGATGAATGGCCTCCATTCTATCCAAAATCACAATTGCTATTTTTTTAAGTTAGTGAACACACGCATACTTAGCGAAAAAAATACCATCAGAAATATTTTTCCAAATCAAAAAATGGACCGAAATCAGACAAAAGCCCCCAACCCAGACTAGGGATTGGGGGCTTTTATAGGGATTTTGGGATTCGGTAAGGACCATCAACGGGCAGGTCGGATCAACGCGTACTGCGCCCATTCACCGCGGCGAAACAGCATATTGACTGTCTTGGACTTGTCAATCTTTGAAACCGCTGCTTCAAACTCCTTGACGTTGGCCACCTCCACATTGGCGATTGCCACAATCACGTCGCCCTCGCGCACGCCAGCCCGCGCCGCACCTTCAGTGGCCGCATCGACCTTGACACCGCCTTTGATCTTGAGCTCTTTCTTCTGCGCATCCGTCAACTCGCTGACCGCCAAACCCAGCACCTGCCCTGCCGCAGATGCCTTGGCTTTATCTTCGCGCTCCGGCGTTTTCTTGGCAACGACCTTGTCGGGCTCAATCTCGGCAATCACCACACTCAGCTCCTTGGCGCCGCCACGGCGAAAAACCGTAAGCAGACTCTTGGTGCCGGGCTTGACGTTGCCCACCAGACGGGGCAAGTCGCTGGATTTCTCAATCGCCTTGCCATCGAATTTGGTAATGATGTCACCCGCCTCCACGCCGGCTTTCTCCGCTGGTGAGCCAGACTCAACCCCGCGCACCAGCGCGCCTTGCGGCTTGCCCAGGCCAATCGACTCGGCCACGTCTTTGGTGACCTGGTCGATCTGCACGCCAATGCGGCCACGCGATACGCGGCCCGTAGCGCGCAACTGGTCGCTCACGCGCACCGCCTCGTCCATGGGAATCGCAAACGAGATGCCCATGAAGCCGCCCGAGCGTGAGTAAATCTGGCTGTTGATGCCCACCACCTCGCCGCGCATGTTGATCAGCGGCCCGCCCGAATTGCCGGGGTTGATGGCCACATCGGTCTGAATGAAGGGCAAATAGTCGCCCGTGTCACGCTGCTTGGCGCTCACGATGCCTGCCGTCACGGTGTTCTCAAGCCCAAAGGGCGAGCCAATCGCCATCACCCACTCGCCCACTTTGAGGCGGCTCACATCACCGACCTTGATGGCGGGCAGGCCAGTCGCCTCAATTTTCACCACGGCCACGTCGCTGCGCTTGTCAAAGCCGATGATCTTGGCCTTGTACTCGCGCTTGTCGGTCAGGGTGACAAGCACTTCGTCGGCGCCTTCCACCACGTGCGCATTGGTCATCACAAAACCATCGGCGGTAAGGATGAAGCCAGAGCCCACGCCGCGGGGCTGCGCCTCTTCATCGGACGGTGCCTGCGGGCGGTTCGGGCGGGGTGTCTGGCGTGGCCCATTGGGCATGTTCGGGATGGGCACGCCGAAGCGCCTGAAGAACTCCAGCATTTCTTCGTCCATGCCACCACTGCCGCCTGTGGCTGAACGCGCCGACGCTTTCTCAAGCGTGCGGATGTTCACCACCGACGGCCCGACCTGCTCCACCAGATCGGTGAAATCGGGCAGCGTGCGGGTTTGCGCCTGCGCGTGTGCCATCGGCATGAATGTGAACGATGCGGCAACTGCCAACGCACCCAAATAGGACTTCAACCTCTTCAAATCGACTTGAATCATCATCGACCTTTCATCAAAAAAACACAAAAACCAGAAACACAAAACCAGAAACACCATCCGGAAACTTCAGCAGCCTGAGCTGGCCCAACCCGCAAAA
>JAYVNK010000411.1:0-3465 GCA_043758475.1 Comamonadaceae bacterium
ATTTCGCAAACCGCCGCCGACAACGCCAGCTACGCCGGGCAGGATGTTGGCGGCATGGCACTCACGCTGATCAACGAAACGGCCGAAGAAGTGGTGGCCAAGCTGTACAGCGATTACTGCAGGTTGGCCGGCAGCAAGTGAGCATCGGCGGGCAGCAGGCAAGCTGTCGCCTGGCAGCAAGCAGGTAGACATCAACTGGCGCAAGACCAGCCCGGATTCTCATCAGCACTTTTTTATCAAGGGGAAGCTAGCGTGACAACGAAATTCAACTCAATCAAAGGCGCTGCCATCTGCGGTGTGCTCGCATTGGCAGCCACGGGCAGCCAGCTATCGGCGCAGCCGGTGTTTGGCAATCCGTCGCCGACGGCGGGCAGCTCAACCTCCAACCAGGCCAATGCGGCCGCTGACCAGGCGGCCTACAAGGAGGTCGAGTACACCAACAGGAACAAAAAAGGGCCCGCACTGGTGGTGATTCCGGGCGAGATCAAGGCCGCCAGCGCCACCTTCACACAAAAATTTGCGCCCAACAACATTGCCGACTTCGGCGAGATTGAGCTGTCGCAAGCGAATTTTGCCGTGCTTGAGCGCGCCAACCTGGGCAACCTGCTGCAGGAGATTTCATTGGCATACAACCTGGGCGACCCAGCGGCTGCGCGCAAAACCATGCAGATGGGCAAGCTCAAGACCACCAAGTGGGTCGTCAAATTTGACATCCTGAAGGCTGAGCAGATTGCTGAAAACAAAAAAGGCTTTGATGGCCGCGCCATTGGCGGGCTGATGGGCATGCTGGGCGGCGGCCTGGCAGGTGCCGCCGCAGGCCAGGTGACTAGCAGCGTGCAAACCCAGGACTCCACAGGCGTATGGCTGATCGGCATGCGCTACAAGATCATGGACGCCAATACCACCGAGCAGGTGGCCCAGGGCTACAAGGAACTCAAGATGGAAGTGGGCGCTACACAAACCGGCGTGCTGGGCGTCGCGTCCAGCGCCAAGGGCGGCGTGGGCCTGGACACCATGGTGCAGCGCCTGGTGCAAACCGCCGTGTGGGACATTGACGCAAAGTACAAATAAGCGGGCTGGAAGTGCGACTTCCGGGACAACGATGGCTTTCAGCACAACCGTGACTTTTTAAACAAATTTGCCAAGGATTTTGCGAACCGCCCTGAATGCAGGCTTGCAAACGGCATTTCGGCAAACATTGAGACTAGTATTCACTGCTATGAAATTTACAAATACGATCTCGCGCCACCTCATCCGGGGCATCCAGAGTATCCAGGGCGCGCTTATGTCGGCGTTGCCGGCATTGTTGGCGCTGGCAATCACCGGTTGTCAGACCTCGGGTCCGGCACCGGCCAGCACTGCGCCGCAAACCCTGGCGCCTGCCGCCCAGGCGGCACCTGCCAAAGCGGCAGCGGCCGGGCCGACGTTTGGCAATGCCTCACCTACGGCCGGTTCGGCCACCTCCAACAAAGCCAACGCCGCTGCCGACGCGGCTGCATACCAGGAGGTTGACTACAAAAACAAGAGTAAAAAGGGCCCGGCGCTGGTGGTGATCCCGGGGGAGATCAAAAGCAGCAATGCCACTTTCATGCAAAAGTTTTCGCCTAACAACATTGCTGATTTTGGCGAGCTGGAGTTGTCCAACGCCAATTTCACTGTGCTGGAGCGGGCCAATCTGGGGAATTTATTGCAGGAAGTGTCTCTGGCCTATAACTTGGGCAACGTTGCGGCAGCACGAAAAACCATGCAGGCAGGCAAGCTCAAGACCACCAAATGGATTGTGAAATTTGACATCCTCAAAGCCGAGCAAATTGCCGAAAACAAAAAAGGCTTTGACGGCGCGGCCATTGGCGGGCTGATTGGCCAGTTTGGCGGCAGCCGGGGCAGCTCGCTGGCGGGCAGCGCGCTGGGCTCAGTCAAAACAGGCGAAGCCACTGGCGTCTGGCTGATTGGCATGCGCTACAAAATCATGAACGCCAGCACCACGGCGCAGGTGGCCCAAGGCTACAAGGAACTCAAGATGGAAGTCGGCGCCACGGGCAGCAGCGTGCTGGGGTTCTCTGACAGTGCCAAAGGTGGCGTGGGCCTGGACACCATGGTGCAGCGCCTGGTGCAAACCACGGTGTGGGACATTGACTCCAAACACAAATAGACTGCTTCATCAGCCCATCTAGCCCGTCCACAACCCACCTGCAATCCAGGAAACGCCATGCCGACCCTGACCAAACTTGGTAAATACCTGATCCGGCGCGAGCTTGGCAAAGGCGCAATGGGCGTGGTGTACGAGGGCTTTGACCCGGAGATCGAACGCACCGTTGCCATCAAGACCATTCTGCCGGCGCAGCTCAATAGCGCCGAGGTCACTGACGTGCTGGCGCGCTTCAAGCGCGAAGCGCAGGCCGCCGGGCGGCTGAACCATCCGGGCATCGTCGCCGTGTATGACTATGGCGAAATGGTGGCTGAAAACGATTACACGATGGTGGCGGGCGCCGACCGCCAGGCGCCGCAGGGCCAGCGCGTCGCCTTCATCGCCATGGAGTTTGTCAAGGGCCGTGAACTGCGGGATTTTTTTGAGGCCAATGAACGCTTTGCCCTCAAAGAGGTGGAGCGCATCATGCGTGAAATCCTGGATGCACTGGAACACGCGCACAGCAAGGGCGTAACCCACCGCGACATGAAGCCCGCCAACCTGATCATGCTGCCTGACGGCAAGGTCAAAGTGGCCGATTTTGGCATTGCGCGCATCGAGACCTCAGAGCTGACGCAGGCGGGCACCATCATGGGCACGCCGTCGTACATGTCGCCAGAGCAGTTCATGGGCCAGACCGTGGACGGGCGCAGCGACATTTTTTCCTGCGGCGTCATCCTGTACCAGTTTCTTACCGGCGAAAAACCATTCACCGGCAACACCACCACCATCATGTACAAGGTGCTGCGTGAAGAGCCCCTGGCGCCCTCCACCCTGAACCTGACGTTGCCTGCGGCGTGGGACGCGGTGGTCAAAAAAGCCATCGCGAAAAACCCGTCGGACCGTTTCCAGAGTGCCAGAGAGTTCTCGGACGCCATCGGCGCGGCGCTGGTCAACAACGGCCCGCAATCAACCCAGGTGATGCCCGGCAACGCGTCGGCGTACACCGACGCCACCGTGGTCAATTTGACCCGGCCCATGGCGCAACCGACGGTGCAACCGGTGGAGCAGACAGTGAAGCAGCCTCCGGTTCAACCCGCCATTCAACCAATTCTTGTAGCGTCGGCGCAGGGTGGATCTGTTGCGCCCAAGCCCGCGAAATCAGTGTCCAGCGGCATGATGGTGGGCGGCATTGCGGGGGTGCTGCTGCTGGGCGCCGCCGGTGCTTTTTTCATGTCGGGCAAAACTGGGAACGGTGTCAACGGTGGGAGCAGCAGCAGCAGCAGCAGCGCAACCCCTCCCGCTGCTGCGGTCGCGGCCCCGCCTGCTGCCAGCGC
>JAYVNK010000412.1:0-3460 GCA_043758475.1 Comamonadaceae bacterium
GGGCCAGACGCTGGACTTCAGTGCGGACTTCGTTGTTGGTGATGGGCTCAGAGTTGACCACCACCACAATGAAGTCAGCCGCGCGCTGAGCGCCCCCGGAGGCCAGCGGCGACGCAGCCGCCCTGGGCACAGCGGCTGGCGCGGGCGCACCGGGTTGCAGCTTCAGGCCCTGCGCCTGCGCAGCCACGCCAGGAACCAGGCTCAGGTGGGCGGCCAGGACGGCCAATGTGAAAGCCAGAACGCGAGGGGTCATGATGAATCAATCGTAATTGCTGAAGCGGCTGGGCGGGCTGGTTTGCTCACGCAGGTACTGGTAACGCGGGATATTGTCCTTGAGGGTTTTCAGCGGGTTGGAGCCCAGGCGCGAAAAACCCACAAACTCAAGCTGGAACATGATGCGCTGGTTGGCCGACGTGAGGCCGGTCTGCAGGCGCTCCAGCACGATGCGGCCCAGCCAGCAACCGGCATCGTACTCAAGCCCCACCACCGCGTCCACCAGCTTGCGGTCTGCCAGACTGTAATTCAAACGGCCCACGCTGTACCAGCGCCCATCGCCCTGGCCACGCCCGGCGCCCAGCTCCTGGCCGCGGTCGCCCCACAGGTCGTTCAGGGGCCATTGCCAGGCCACATCCAGCTGCTCGCTGGCAGCGCGCTGGTAGCGGTAGGCCGCGCTCACTACGCGGTAGTCGCCGGGGCTGTAGCGCGCGCCAACGGTGGAGCGCACCGAGCGCTTGTCCTTGGGGTTGAACTGAACGGTGGAATCAACCGACCACTGCGGGCTCCAGTTGACGGTTGCGCCCAGCAAAATGTCGCTCAATCGGTCAGTCACGGGCGTGCCGCCCGGCAGGGTGACGTTCTGGTCTTTGAAGCGCAGGCGCTGGGCAACGCCCAGGCGCACTGATTCGGCGCCGGTCTGCGGGTCCAGCAGGCGGGTGGTGACGCCCAGAGTCAGCAAGTTGCTGTCGGAAATGCGGTCATTGCCGACAAACGCGTTCTCGGTAAAGATGCTGGCGAAATTGAAATCATTCGCGCCCGAATCGTAATTGGGCAGCAAGTTCTGGTCACGAAACGGCGTGGCCACGTAGAACGCCCGCGGCTCCAGCGTCTGGCGAAAGGCGCGGCCGAAGTAGCTGGTGTCGCGTTCAAACACCAGGCCGCTGTCCAGGCTGAACGTGGGTACGATGCGGCTGGCAGCCTGCGCGCCGTCAGCCAGCGGCGCATCAAACTGGTAATTGCTGGCATGTATCTGCAGTTTGGGCGTGATGAACCCTTCCAGGCCAGTCCAGGGGCGGCTCACCTGGACCAGCGAGTAGCTGCGCTGGGCGTTGGGCTGGCCGGTGAGCACACGGTCCGACTCAAAGCGGGTGTAGTCAGCGTCTACCGACACGTCAAACCCGCTGAGGTTGGTGCGCGCATAGCGGGCTGACACCTGCGGCAGGCGGTCATAGGGCGGCGTGATGGGGGAAGTGACGTCCTGCAGCGTCTGCCATTTGAGCGCCCGCGCGCTGGCCGAGAAAAACCCCCGCCCCCACGACACCGTGGCATCGTTGGCCAGCAGGCGCTGAGTCAGCGACGGCGTGGTGCGGGTGAAATCGCGCCAGTAGTTGTCATCACTGACCCGGTTGAAGTTGAGGTTGAGGCCCAGGCCGCCGATGGCTGCGATGCCGGTATCAATCGTCCCAGTGTGCTTGGCTGCCACGCCCCAGCGGCTGCTGTCACGCAGCCGGTCGACCGGCATCACGTTGCCCCGGATGCCCCCTGAATAATTGCTCTCAAGGTAGCGGAATTCCGCACCCAGGTCCACCCCGCGCTTGGTCATCAGCGTGGGGATGAAAGTGGCGTCGCGGTTCGGGGCGATATTCCAGTAGTAGGGCAACGTCACCTCGGCGCCGTTGACGTTGCCCAAGCCCATGGTGGGCGGCAAAAAACCTGATTTGCGCTGGTCACTCAGGGGAAAGCTCAGGTACGGCACCGGCAGGATGGGCACGCCCTTGAAGCTCAGCACGGCCCCTTCAGCGACGCCTATGTCTTCCTCGTAATCCAGGCGCAGCGTGGCAGCGCGCAGAATCCAGTCGGGCAGCCAGCTCGGGCCA
The DNA here is from genome assembly GCA_043758475.1 of Comamonadaceae bacterium. Classification (GTDB taxonomy): domain Bacteria; phylum Pseudomonadota; class Gammaproteobacteria; order Burkholderiales; family Burkholderiaceae_C; genus JANYCG01. The sequence continues at coordinate 2,094 of JAYVNK010000412.1, forward strand.
GCCAGGCGTCGGCAGGTGGTGAATGTCGCATTGCGCACCACCACCCGCTTGTCATCAATGAAGTCGGCACGGTCAGCCTCGCCGTGCCCGTCATTCAGGAGAAAGCGGTATTTTGGCTGGATGAAGAAGCCTTCAAAGGACTCTACCTTGAGCTCCAGCTGCGGACCTTCGTACACGTTGCCAGCCCGGTTGATGCGCACATTGCCACGCGCGCGGGCCAGGTCGTCGGGCTGGTAGTACTCAAGCCGGTCCGCGCGGATGACTGTGTCACCCCGGCGCAAGATCGCATCGCCTTCCAGAACGGTTTCCAGATCGGTGCGTCCTGTAGTGCGCTCGCCAAAAAGAAACGTGGGCTGCGCGCTGCGCGTCGGCTTCCCAATGGCTTCTTCAAGGCGCGGGCTGGTTTTCAAGCCCAGGGGATCGTCCGTCGGCGCTAAAGCGGTCTGCGCTAGTGCGGCAAAGCCATGCGCCAGTGCGCACGCCACAAAAATCAGCCGAGGGGCGGCTCTGGGGCGGGATTGCAGCGCTGACCTGCCAACGGGGCGAACCAGTTTCAAATCAGGCATCTGTAAACGCATCGAGAGGCGGGCGGTGTCAAATGAAAACGGGAAAGCAATGCCGGCGTGCCGTTGAGATGCGACTGTCGCACACGGTCAGGTTCAGCGGGGCTGCTCTGGTTTGGTAGCAGGGTTTGTAGAATGGATTATCCATGAGCCCAAACACCCCGCCAGACAGCCCTTTTTCACCCGCACTGCACACCCCTGTTATCTGGGCCGAGCCCGCACGCGAGGCGGCGTTCAATGCCTGGCTGGCCGGCATCGCAACCGAGCACCCGCTTCAAATTGCGTCGTTGCGCCTGGCCTCGGCTGACGCCAGTTTTCGGCGGTATCTGAGGGTTGACTGCGCGGGTGCTGATTCCACCGGTGCCCACACAGTCAGCCGAATCATCATGGACGCACCGCCCGCCCACGAGAATTGCCGCCCGTTTGTCGACGTGGCGGGCCTCATGGCACAAGCCGGGTTGAACGTGCCCGAGGTGCTGGCGTGGGACCAAGCCAACGGCTTCATGCTGCTGAGCGACTTGGGGCACCAGACCATGATGCAGGCAATCGACCGCGACCACCCCCAAGCCAACCATGGCACCTACATGCAGGCCGTGGACGCGCTGATTGCGTGGCAGCTTGCGTCCCGGCCTGACGTGCTGCCGCCCTACGATGAGACCCTGCTTCGCCGCGAGCTTGAACTCTTCCCCGAGTGGTACGTCGCCCGCCATCGTGGCATCACGGTGGACCGCGACGTGCGCAGCACGCTGGACGCGGCATTCAAGCACATCGTGGCGCAAAATGTGGCGTGGCCGAGCGTCTACG
>JAYVNK010000413.1:0-3452 GCA_043758475.1 Comamonadaceae bacterium
GTCATGAGCGGTGTTGCTGAGTAATTCACCATCGTGGCCTTGACGTGCTTCTTAAAGAACCGTATCGGAGATAGGTGAAATATGATCAGCGCCCGCTCACTTTTCCAGTGACTCAATCGTATCCAGAGGTGGCCTGCATGCAGGATGTCGAAGGGTCCTCGTGCATACTTTCTGTGCGTGACACCCGCAGGCATAGAGCGGTACCATAGGTCTTTGATTTCAATTTCACAGCCATCGTCTATGCCTCGGAGCGTGCAGGGGTTTTCCAAGACCGCATGCTCTGTTTCCGTCAGCGGAATCTCAATTGTGATATCTGCCGGCAAGCCACTTGCCGCTGGCTCAGAGACGCGACAGTCAACTTGAAGCGTTTTCCCTATTGAGTCGGTGATGACTGCATCGAATGAGGTGTTTTCGAGATACATGCACTTCCCTGTGGTTATGTCGGGAATGTAGCTCAGCAGAGGCAGGGCTTCCTTTTCACGGAAGCCGTTTAGTACACCGGCCCCACTCGCTGGTGGCTCAGACCGCGTAAGCCGAGTAAACGCTAGACCGTTAACGGTTCCTGCAAAAAGGTTTTGAGAAATGTGGAAAGCAGCGGTCAAGAGGGCCGTTGGCCGGAAGAGGTCAAGCCATCTTAAGCCCGAAGCGTCGCTTTGCAGGCTTTGTATGTCAGGCTTTGCATTGACTGTTAGCCGGTCAACAGGTAAAATGCAAGCATGGCGATTCAAACGTTCTCATGCATGGATACGCGGGCAATGTTTGAGACTGGCAAAAGCGCCCGATTTACCAACATAAAGAAAGTTGCAGAGCGAAAACTGGCTCAACTTGACGCTGCGCCTTCGCTGAATTTCATGAAGGCTCCGCCCGGTAATGATCTCAAAGAATACGGCGGATCATGGCATGTGCGGATCAATGACCAGTGGAGGTTGACGTTCAAGTGGGGGGCCGCTGGCCCGTATGACGTGTTGATTGACGATCCGCATTGACTGCGGCAGTGTTTATTTATTTGGAAGCAATGGAGTACATCATGTTCAAGAACGGTATGCGACCTGTCCACCCTGGTGAAATTCTGCTGGAGGACTACATCAAACCCATGGATATCAGTGTCCGTGCCCTGTCGCTGGCCCTGCATGTGCCTTATTCCCGGATGCGGGAGATCATTGATGGAAATCGCGGCTTGTCCGCTGACACGGCCCTGCGGCTTGAGCGCTATTTCGGGAGCGAAGCACAGGGTTGGCTGAATTTGCAAACGGCTTATGACTTGCGGGTCGCTGAGAAGGTGAGCGCAAAAGTTATTTCAAGAGAGATCGCGCCATTGGCGATGGCCGCGTAGGGCGGGGCAAATGTTTTTGAGCGGGCGATGCAATTTGGTCTGGATGGCACTTGCCTTAGGGCCTTTATTGCACCTTGTTTGTCCTGTGTTGGCGCGTTTAGAAAATCCACTTTGACGCCTGAATTCAAGAGAACAAAGATACTACTATAAATATAGCTAACTATGCATATCCAACGGGGGCTAAAGGCACTTTTTACTGAAAAAATCGGAATTTTATGCCCTGCAACGCCTTCCGCATGCCATGGGTTAAGCTGTACCGATGAAAACAAAGATATCTGATGCCCCCGCCGGGTCTGCACGGCCTGCCAAACCCAGGCGTCACGTCGCGCAGCAAAGCCATGAAGTGCGCCTGATTGGCGGGCTGTGGAAGCGCACCAAGCTCAAGGTGTTTGACAAGCCCAGCCTGCGGCCCACGCCCGACCGCGTGCGCGAGACGCTGTTCAACTGGCTGGGACAAGACTTGAGCGGCTGGCGCTGCATTGACGTGTTTGCGGGCACTGGTGCGCTCGGGTTTGAGGCGGCATCGCGCGGCGCGGCAGAGGTGCGCATGGTGGAGCAAGACACGGCGCTGGTGGAGCAGCTCAAGCGCATTCAAGTCCAGTTGCAGGCCAGCATGACGCAGATCGTGCGGGGCGATGGGGTGGCGGCTCTGCGGCAGCTCGATGCGGGCAGCATGGACGTTATTTTTCTGGACCCGCCCTTTGACTCCGCGCTACTTAACTCTGCCCTGCCTAAATCAGCTCTGCCCAATTCTGCCCGCCCCAATCCCACACCATTCACTTCCACATTGTTTGATGCCGCTTTGCTGGCGGCTGGCCCTGCCGTGGCCGTGACGGGCTTTGTGTACCTGGAAGCTCCGGTGAAATGGACTCATGCGCAGTTGTCAGCCGCCGGGCTGGTGCTGCACCGCCACCTCAAGGCGGGTGCGGTGCACGCCCACCTGCTGAAACGCGCTGTTGTCTGACGTGCGGCCCAACATGCTGCCTGACAGACGATGTACAGTGCAGGCGTGAACGAAAATGACACTCGGTGCAAAGCACAACGCAGAACACACACCAGCTCAAACCGATCGAACAGGATGCGCCATGGCCAATAACGTGATTGCGGTTTACCCCGGCACCTTCGATCCCGTCACCCGTGGCCACGAAGACGTGGTGCTCCGCGCTACACAGTTGTTTGACCGTGTCATCGTGGCAGTTGCGGCCGGTCATCACAAGAAAAACGCATTGTTCACCTTGCCCGAGCGGCTGGACATGGTGCGCGAAGCCGCCAGGGCTTACCCGCAGGTGGATGTTGAAAGCTATTCGGGCCTGCTGCGTGATTTTGTCGTGGCGCACGGGGCCAAGGCGGTGGTGCGGGGCCTGCGCGCCGTGACCGACTTTGACTATGAGTTCCAGCTGGCTGGCATGAACCGCAGCCTCATGCCCGACGTGGAAACCGTGTTTCTGACGCCCAGCGACAAATACCAGTTCATCTCCAGCACCTTCGTGCGCGAGATTGCGCTCCTGGGCGGCGAGGTGGATAAATTTGTCTCACCTGCGGTGTTGGAGCGCCTGATGGCCAAGGTGAGAAGATTGCCGAAAGAGTGAGCAACAGGACTGGGGAAACGATCAGGGGAAGACCATGAAAATACTATTGCCGGTGGATGGTTCAGAAATCTCGCTGGAGGCGGTGCGTTTTGCCATCCGCATGGCGGGTGACGGGCTCAAAACCAGCGTGGTGCTGGCCAATGTGCAGGAGCCTAGCACGCTGTACGAGCTGGTGGTGGCGCACGACCCGCAGGTGCTGGAGCAGGTCAGCGCATCAGCCGGTGCGCACACGCTGCTGGCCGCGCAGGCGCTGCTGGACGGGGCGGGCGTTTCCTATGAATGTGAGGTAGCTTCGGGCGACCCGGCGCACACTCTGGTTGAGATTGTGGAGCGCTTTGGCTGCGACCTGGTGGTGATGGGGGCCAGCGGCACCAGCAGCCTGCGCAGCGCCTTGCTGGGGTCGGTGTCAAACGAAGTGCTGCACGCAGCCGGGGTGCCGGTGATGATCGTCAAGTCGGGGGGCGAACCGAACAGCGCGTTGGGTGACGAAGCTGAGTATGAATCGGGTGACAATCAGGGCGTTGTTTCTG
>JAYVNK010000414.1:0-3449 GCA_043758475.1 Comamonadaceae bacterium
TGCGGCCAACGCCGCAGAGCCAGGCGTTCAAGCCGCAGGAAATGGCGCTTGAAATTGTGTTCAGCGACGCGCATTTGCTCATCATCAACAAACCCGCCGGGCTGGTGGTGCACCCGGCGCCTGGCAACTGGAGCGGCACCTTGCTCAACGGCTTGCTGGCGTTCGATGCGCAGGCGGCAGCGTTGCCGCGCGCGGGAATTGTCCACCGGCTGGACAAGGACACCAGCGGCCTGATGATGGTGGCACGCACGCGCCTCGCGATGGATGCCCTGGTTAACGCCATTGCTGAGCGCAGCGTAAGCCGCCAGTACCTGGCGTTGGTGCCCCGCGCCTGGACTGGCCCCAACACCCGCGAGATTGACGCACCCGTTGGTCGCGACCCGCGCAACCGACTGCGCATGGCGGTGGTTGACATGGAAAGGAATGCGGGCAAACCGGCCAGGACAACGGTCAGCGTCGTCGACGGCTCTGCGCTGGGCACGCTGGTCAGATGTACTTTGCACACGGGCCGCACCCATCAGATACGGGTTCACATGGCTTCCATCGGCTACCCGCTGTTGGGCGATTCGATGTATGGCGGAGTGCCAGGCGCGGGCATGCAGCGACAGGCGTTGCACGCCTGCCGACTCGCGCTGACGCACCCTGCGACGGGTGCCGGACTGGTGTTTGAAGCGCCCCTGCCGCAAGTCCTCCGCGATGCTTTGCCGCAACTTGGCCTAAGCTACAATGAAGGTTAGTCGCCCGAGTGCCAGTGCCCGCAGCCAAAATGCTTTGTGAACATGCGCCGGGTATGTCGGCTGCCGATGTGCGCTGCAGATTTTTCAATCTGCCCGTTGTTCGCAAGTTCGACACCGTGCCCAAGTTCGAATCACCCTGATGCTGCACCGTGATGGTGCCCTTCCCGGAATCGCAAAACCATGAATACGGTGGATGCCAAACGCGTACTGGAAACCGCGCTGATCTGCGCACAGCAGCCGATGCCGCTGCGGGAGATTCGCGTGCTGTTTGACGATGAATTGGGTGCCGATACCCTTAAGGCGCTGCTGCTGGACATCCAGCTCGACTGGGCGCAGCGCGGTGCGCAGCTCGTGAGCGTGGCCAGCGGCTGGCGCTTTCAAAGCCGTCCGGAACTGCGTCATTACCTTGACCGCCTGCATCCCGAGAAGCCACCCAGATACACCCGCGCCACGCTGGAGACGCTGGCCATCATCGCCTACCGCCAGCCGGTGACGCGCGGCGACATGGAAGACATCCGCGGGGTCACGATCAACTCACTCATCATCAAACAGCTCGAAGACCGCGGCTGGGTCGAGGTCATCGGGCACCGCGAGACCGTGGGCCGGCCTGCGCTGTTTGCCACCACCCGGCACTTTCTGGATGATCTGGGGCTCGAGTCGCTGGACCAGCTACCCGTGTTGGACAACGCGGCCCAGCAGGCAGCTACCCTACAGGCGATGGGTGGGGCCGCAGGTGCCTTGCAGACGGCGTTTGATACCGAAACGGATGACCATGGCGAACAGGCTCAGGTGACCCTGGCTGAGCCATTGGTTGCGGCTGAAGAAGCCAGCCCAGGCGATGACACAATTTCTACCAGCGGATTTCCGACATGACCATTGACAACCCAGATGCGCCCAATCCGAAAACTGCCGAGTTTTCCGGGGAAAAAGAGGCCGTAGCCCTTGTCAGTATTGCATATCCAGCTACTGTTAATGTAGCGAATGAAAATTTGGTGTTGGACACCGCTGCCGCCGTTGCCCCTGCGCCCACTGCCGATCAAGCGGATGCAAAGGAAGGCGGGCAACGTGGCGAGCGCGGGCTGCGGCGGGGTGGCCAAGGCGCTGAGCGTAACCCGGTGCCCCATGCCACCAGCAACCGGTTTGTCGATGTTGTGTCGGGCCAGTTTGACGCCGACGAAGAAGTCGCAGAACTCGCGCCGCCAAAGCGGGTGTTGGCCCCTCAGGCTGAAACACCCAAACTGCACAAAGTGCTGGCGCAGGCGGGCATGGGCTCGCGGCTTGAGATGGAGCAGCTCATCATGGAGGGGCGCATCACCGTCAACAACGAGCCGGCTCACATTGGGCAGCGCATCCAGTTTGGCGACCAGGTCAAAGTCAATGGCAAGCCCATCCGCTACCGGATCGATCCGCCGCCCCCGCGCGTCATTGCTTACCACAAGCCGGTGGGTGAAGTGGTCACCCATGATGATCCGCAAAACCGCCCAACGGTGTTCCGCCGCTTGCCAAAGTTGCACCAGGGCAAGTGGCAATCTGTGGGCCGACTGGACCTGAACACCGAAGGCCTGCTTCTGTTCACCAGTTCGGGCGAACTGGCCAACAACTTGATGCACCCCCGGTTTGGGCTGGAGCGTGAGTACGCCGTGCGCGTGCTGGGCAGCGTGAACAAGGAAGAGAAGCAGAAATTGCTGGAGGGCGTCAAGCTCGATGACGGCGTGGCGCAGTTTGGGTCGATTGAAGATGGTGGCGGTGAAGGCGCCAACTGCTGGTACCGCGTGACGATCTCAGAGGGGCGCAACCGCGAAGTGCGCCGCATGTTCGAAGCCGTGGGGCATGCCGTCAGCCGACTGATCCGCATTCGTTACGGCGCCATGGTGTTGCCGCGCGGGCTCAAGCGGGGCGCCTGCATGGAGCTTGATGAGGTCGATATCCGCTCGTTGATGTTAGCCGCCGGGCAGGCTGGCGGATCGCGTCAGGGTCAGGGTCGCGCTGAAAGTCGAGGTGGGCGCCCGGCAGGTCGGGGTCAGGCATTTGCCGGTACCGATGGCAGCACCGACGAGCGGGAAGCCCGCCCTGAGACTGGGGTGGTTGGTCCTGGTGGCGGCTCCGGAAATCGGTCCGCCATAGGAGCCGGTAATGCTCCAGGTAGTGCGCCAGGCAATGCGCCAGGTAGTGCGCCAGGCAATGGGCGCAACCGCCGTCGGGGCGGACGCACAGGCGGGCCGCGCGGCTCGGGTAACTCTGGTAATGGCCAGCGCGCCGGTGGGCCGCCAGCCCTTGAGGCGGGCGGTGGCCAGGGGTACTCCCAGGCACTTGGGCAAGGACCGGGCGCGGGGCGCAACCGGGCCAGGCCTGACCGTGGCGCTCAAAATGACCGTGGTGACCGTCAGGCCGCAGATGCCCAGCCCGATCCCATGAAAACGGCCTTTGGTTATATCGGTGCCGACAGTTTCATGCGCCAGCGCCAGGGACAAGGCCAGGGGCAGCGCCGCAGCGGTGGCTCTGGGCAAGGGGGAGGTCAGGGCGGCAATGGTCGGGGTCGGGGTGGTCGCGGCCGGTAGTCTGTTGGTTCGCGCCGCTGTCAGGCTCTGTCAGCGCATCCTGCAGAAATTATCCGCGAGACGCCAAGCCTTGTACTCACAGGTTAAGATAGCAAGCTTTGCCTTCGGGTGAACCTCCCTACTTCAAGCTCAGGAAAATTTCATGACCATCGAA
>JAYVNK010000415.1:0-3443 GCA_043758475.1 Comamonadaceae bacterium
CGGTGGGGCCGAAAATTTCTGAGTAGGCGCGCCGTCCAATGGTTGCCATGTCAGACCACTCCCTTGACCGTTGCTTGTGTTGATGTGCCCACCGGCACGTCCACCGGTCCATTCACCAGCCCGCGAAAGCCGTAAACCTTGCGCTCCCCCGCGTAGTCCACCAGTTCCACCGTGCGTTGCTGTCCGGGCTCAAACCGTACGGCCAGGCCCGAGGCAATGTTCAGCCGCATGCCGCGCGCGGCCTCACGGTCGAAGCCCAGCGCGCCATTGGTTTCGGCAAAATGGTAGTGGGAGCCGACTTGGATCGGCCGGTCTGCAGTGTTCTTGACGACGACGGTGACGGTGCGACGGCCCGCGTTCAGCACGTGGTCGGGGCCGTCAAAAGGAATGATTTCGCCGGGGGTCATTGCAGTCTCACTTGCCGTTGCGGTAAAGCCAGACGGCAACCGCCGCCATCACGCCCATCGCTACGAACCCCCAAACGTCCGTTGCGTGCCAGTGGGAGCCCGAAGAACCATGATTTCCATGGGCGAAAAGGCCTCCAGCCTCAGTCCCTATTGCATAAGCAGCTATTAATTTAAGTGCAATCTGTTTTTTCATAATATAGATTGAAACAAAGGAAAATTGACGCGGGCAGATTTGGGTGACAGGACCCCATCACCAGAAACACCAATGCAGTCGGCTCTGCCGGGCTGCTGGTGTTGCCCCCTGCAAGGGGCTGAGGCCAGCGGCTCCAAGCCTGCCGACGCAGGCTTGGACTGGCCGAAGTGCCCCGCCTGTGGCGGCAGGCACGTGGAGCGGCCACACGCAGCGGGCAAGCCGGGGGGTGTTCATAAAATAGGCTGGTGGACGGTGACCAGCTTGGTGCCATCGGGAAAAGTAGCTTCCACCTGAATGTCGGGAATCATCTCGGCAATGCCGTCCATCACGTCGGCGCGGGTGAGCACCGTGCGGCCAAAACTCATGAGCTGCGCCACGGTTTTTCCATCGCGCGCGCCCTCCATCACGGCGGCGCTGATGAAGGCCATGGCCTCGGGGTAGTTGAGTTTCAGGCCGCGCGCGCGGCGCCGTTCGGCCAGCAGCGCGGCGGTAAAAATCAGCAGCTTGTCTTTTTCACGCGGTGTCAATTCCATTTCGTTTCACTCAAAGCTTTTGTTGATTTGCGCGTGCGACCGCGAATGCGGGTCGAACGCGGGGGGTGAGTTCCATGGTGGGACGCAGGTTATCTGGAAATTGCGCGACAGTCATCTAAAAACTATCGCAGCAGCTTGATTTTCATGCATTTTTGCGGGAGTTGCGACAAAGCTTCCAGGCCACGATGTCGATGGACGGATTCTTGCAATTGCCGTGCCTGAATCTGAAAACCACGCCCGGCCCTTGGCAGACAAGCTGCACAATACCGCTGTGAACACGCCCGTCGCCCGAACTCCGCTCAATGACGCACCGCAGCATGTCGTCAAAATCCGGCGCGACTACAACGCCTGGGTCGCCAGCGAGACCATGGAAGACTACGCGCTGCGCTTCACGCCGCAGCGCTTTCGCAAGTGGTCTGAGTGGCGTGTGGCCAACACGGCTTTTGGCGCGGCGTCGTTTTTGATTCTGGAAGCGGTGGGGGCCACGCTGCTGGTGCAGTACGGCTTTGCCAACGCGTTCTGGGCCATTCTGGTCACTGGGCTGATCATCTTTCTGGCCGGTTTGCCCATCAGCATTTACGCCGCGCGCTACGGTGTGGACATGGATTTGCTCACGCGCGGCGCCGGGTTTGGCTACATCGGCTCCACCCTCACGTCCTTGATCTACGCGTCGTTTACTTTCATCTTCTTCGCGCTGGAAGCCGCCGTGATGGCCTACGCGCTGGAGCTGGCGCTGGGCATCCCGCCGAGTTGGGGTTATTTGATCTGCGCGCTGGCGGTGATTCCATTGGTGACCCACGGCGTGTCGGCCATCAGCCGCCTGCAGGTGTGGACGCAGCCGCTTTGGCTGGTGATGCTGATCGTGCCGTTTGTGGCGGTGTTCCTGCTCGACCCGGGTGCTTTTGCCGCAGTAGTGCACTACAAGGGCGACAAGGCCAGCGCCCCCGGCTTCAGCTTGCCCCTGTTTGGTGCAGCGCTCACGGTGGGCGTGGCACTTATGACGCAGATGGGCGAGCAGGCCGACTACCTTCGTTTTATGCCGGTGCAGACAGCGGCCAACCGCAAGCGCTGGTGGTTTGGTGTGCTGGCGGGCGGGCCAGGCTGGGTGCTGCTGGGCGTCCTCAAGATGCTGGGCGGTGCCTTGCTGGCCTTTTTGGCCATCTCCCACATGGTGCCGCCTGACCGCGCGGTGGACCCGAACCAGATGTACCTGGCGGCCTATGAGTACGTGTTCCCGCGCTACGGCTGGGCGGTGGCGGCCACGGCGCTGTTTGTGGTGGTGTCGCAGCTCAAGATCAACGTGACCAATGCCTATGCCGGGTCGCTGGCCTGGTCCAACTTTTTCTCGCGCGTCACACACAGCCACCCTGGGCGCGTGGTGTGGGTGGTGTTCAACACGCTGATTGCCTTCATGCTCATGGAGATGAACGTGTTTGAGGCGCTGGGCGACGTGCTGGGCCTGTATTCCAACATTGCCATCGCCTGGATGATGGCCGTGGTGGCTGATCTGGTCATCAACAAGCCGCTGGGCCTGTCGCCGCCGGGCATTGAATTCAAGCGCGCGTATTTGTATGATATCAACCCGGTGGGTGTGGGGGCCATGGGGTTGGCGTCGGTGCTGTCGATCTCGGCTGACCTGGGCTTGTTTGGGCCGTTGCCCCAGGCGTTTTTTGCAGTGATAGCTATGGGGACGGCGTTTGTTGCCGCGCCATTGATTGCCTGGGCCACGAAGGGAAAATACTACATAGCCAGATCGTCGGCGGGTTTCACCGCCGGGCCGCCCCAAGGTGAAACAGCCCCCTTGGGGGGCAGCGACCCGCACAGCGGTGGAGCGTGGGGGCAACAGCTCCAGCAATGTGTCATCTGCGAGCGCGAATATGAAGGGCCCGACATGGCGTACTGCCCGGCCTACCAGGGTCCGATCTGCTCGCTGTGCTGCACGCTGGACGCGCGCTGCGGCGACTTGTGCAAGCCGCACGCCAGCCTGTCGGCGCAATGGTCGGCCAGCCTGCGATGGCTGCTGCCCAAACCCATCTGGCCATCCCTGGACCGGGGCCTGGCGCATTTCATTTTGCTGATGCTGATCATCGTGCCTCTGCTGGCCACGGTGTTTGGCCTGCTGTACCACCAGGAACTGCGGTCGCTGGGCCAGCTTCTGACGTATTCACCGGGGCCAGACTCACCGCAGGCGGCGCTGCGCTCGGGCTTTTTGAAGGCCTACATGGCGCTGCTGGTGATTGCGGGGCTGGTGGCCTGGTGGCTGGTACTGGCGCACAAAAGCCGGCAAGTGGCGCAGGAAGAGTCGAACCG
>JAYVNK010000416.1:0-10627 GCA_043758475.1 Comamonadaceae bacterium
CCATTCGCGGTCTGGCGCGTTAAATGCTTCTACCGGTTTTCCGGAATGTAAAGGATCAAAGATGAATCGCCGTGTTTTGTATCGTTTGGCTGCGGCTCTGGTTTGCAGCGTGGCCGTGGGTGTTGCCCAGCCTGCTCTGGCTGCGGACGAGGCGGCAGACGTCCTGATCAAGCGCCTGTCTACCGAGGTGCTGGAAAGCATCAAGGCCGACACGGCCATCAAGGCTGGCGACACATCGCGCATCATCGCGCTGGTTGACAGCAAGATCATGCCGAATGTCAACTTTCAGCGCATGACGGCCTCGGCCGTAGGCCCGGCTTGGCGCCAGGCAACACCCGAGCAGCAAAAACGTCTGCAGGATGAATTCAAGACGCTGCTGGTGCGCACCTATGCGGGCGCGCTGTCCGAGGTCAGCGAGCAGGTCATCAACGTGAAGCCTCTGCGGGCTGCCGCTGAAGACAAGGAGGTTGTGGTTCGAACCGAAGTCAAGGGCCATGGCGAGGCCATCCAGCTTGACTATCGCCTGGAGAAAACGCCCGGCCAGGGCAGCGGCTGGAAAATATTCAACCTCAATGTTCTGGGAATCTGGCTCGTTGAAACCTACAAAAGCCAGTTTGCGCAGGAAATCTCGTCCAAAGGCATTGATGGCCTGATCTCAACATTGGCAGAGCGCAACAAAACCGGTGCCAAGAAGGTTTGATCGTGCTGGGGTTGCCTGCCGAATTGACCCAGACCCAGGCCAGCGCCTGCCTGCGCGCGCTGCTGCCTGGCGTGAAATCCAGCGGTGAAGAGGTCGTCGTAGTGGATGCCTCACAGCTGGTCCGCTTCGACTCTGCGGCCTTGGCTGTCCTGCTGGAGCTAAGGCGCGGGAGCCTGGCCGTTGGCAAACGCTTCGCGGTTCAAAGTCTGCCGGCGCGGCTTGGGAATTTGGCGACCCTGTACGGTATTGCCGATCTGGTGCCAGCCGCCTGAACCAGTCGGTTTAGAATCATGGGCTTTCATGCCCGCTATCTCTTTTCAGTCCGTCTCCAAAGCCTATGCCGCGCCGCGCGGGCCTAAAGGTTCCACCTTTATGGCGCTAGACGGGGTAAGCCTCGACATCGAACAAGGTGAATTCTTTGGTCTGCTGGGCCCCAACGGCGCAGGCAAGACCACCATGATCAGCATTTTGGCCGGCCTCACCCGCGCTTCCAGCGGAAAAGTCAGCGTGCTCGGCAGTGACGTCCAGGCCGACTACGCGGCTGCCCGGCGCAAGCTCGGGGTGGTACCGCAAGAGCTTGTATTTGATCCATTTTTCAATGTGCGCGAAGCCTTGCGCATCCAGTCGGGTTATTTTGGCGTCAAAAACAACGACGACTGGATTGACGAGCTGCTGAGCAGTCTGGGCCTGGCTGACAAAGCCAATGCCAACATGCGACAGCTCTCGGGCGGCATGAAGCGCCGTGTGCTCGTGGCTCAGGCGCTGGTGCACAAGCCGCCGGTCATTGTGCTGGACGAGCCGACGGCCGGCGTCGATGTCGAACTGCGGCAGACGCTGTGGCAGTTCATTGCGAAGCTCAACAAGCAGGGCTCGACCGTTTTGTTGACCACGCACTACCTGGAAGAAGCCGAAGCGCTGTGCGGGCGCATTGCGATGCTCAAGACCGGCAAGGTGGTGGCGCTGGCGGCCACGTCCGAGCTGCTCAAGGCAGCGTCAAGCAACGTGCTTAGATTTAAAATTGATAGCGAACTTCCCAAGTTTCTAAAGGACAAGGCCCGTATTACCGGGAGAATCGTGCAGTTTCCGGCGCACGACGCGATGGAGATCGAACAATACCTGGCTGCGGTGCGAGAGGCCGGCCTGGTAGCGCAGGACGTTGAAATCCGCAAGGCTGATCTTGAGGATGTTTTCCTGGATGTCATGTCTGGAAAGGGTGGATCGACCGCTGTGATTGCAGGTGAAGGACAATTTTTGGCTTCGCCGCTCTTCGAGAACACCGGGCCGCCTCTAGAAAAATTAGCCCCCTCGGGGGGCAGCGAAGCGCGCGCAGTGACAAGCGTGGGGGCCATATGACCGGTTGGCAGACCTTGCTGTACAAGGAAACCCTCCGTTTCTGGAAAGTCGCGTTCCAGACCGTGGCCGGCCCGGTGCTGACAGCGATGCTTTATTTACTGGTGTTCGGTCAGGCGCTGGAGGCGCATGTCAAGGTGTATGACAAGGTGAGCTACACCGCCTTTCTGGTGCCCGGCCTGGCGATGATGAGCCTGCTGCAAAACGCGTTTGCCAACAGCTCGTCGTCCCTCATCATGAGCAAGGTGATGGGCAACCTGGTGTTTTTGATGCTGGCCCCGCTGTCCTACATGAATTGGTACGTGGCCTATGTGGGCGCGTCGGTGATCCGAGGGTTGATTGTGGGCTTGGGCGTGCTGGCTGTCTCGGCGTTTTTTGCGAACCTCAGCTTTGTGGCTCCACTGTGGATTGTTGTGTTTGCAGTGATGGGCGCAGCGCTGATGGGTACCTTGGGCTTGATCGCCGGCTTGTGGGCCGAGAAGTTTGACCAGTTGGCGGCATTCCAGAATTTTGTGGTCATGCCCATGACATTCCTGAGCGGCGTTTTCTACTCCATCCATTCGTTGCCCGCGTTCTGGCAGGGCGTGAGCCACCTCAATCCGTTCTTCTACATGATTGACGGATTCCGCTACGGCTTCTTTGGCGTGAGCGATGTGTCACCCTGGCTGAGCCTGGGTGTGGTTGCAGCCGTACTTGCTGCCGTGAGTGTGATTGCGATTTATTTGCTGCGCAGTGGCTACAAGATACGCAGTTGAATTGAACCTATATGACAGCAGACGACCTCAAATCCCTCATCACCGCCAGCCTGGACTGCACGCATTGCGAGCTTGAGGGCGATGGCCGCCATTGGTACGCCACGATTGTGGCGGCTGAGTTTGAAGGCAAACGCGCCATCCAGCGCCACCAGCGGGTTTACGCCACGCTGGGCGCGAAAATGCAAACGGACGAAGTGCATGCGCTGTCCATGAAAACCTACACGCCCGCTGAATGGGCGGCGCGGGATTGACATGGACAAATTATTGATTCGCGGAGGCCGCCAGCTCCACGGTGAGGTGCAGATATCCGGCGCCAAAAACGCCGCGCTGCCGGAGATGTGCGCTGCGCTGCTGACCAGCGAACCGGTCCATTTGCTGAACGTGCCGCGCCTGCAGGACGTGGCCACCATGCGCCGCCTGCTCGACAACATGGGCGTGCAGACCCAGACCCATGGCGAGCGCGGCGGCATGTCGTTTCAAGCCGTCGATTCGATTGAACCCGAAGCGCCTTACGAACTGGTCAAGACCATGCGGGCGTCGGTGCTGGCGCTGGGCCCGTTGCTGGCCCGGTTTGGCCGGGCCAAAGTGTCTCTGCCAGGCGGTTGTGCAATTGGCTCGCGCCCGGTGGACCAGCACATCAAAGGGTTGATTGCGATGGGTTCTGAGATCACGGTCGAGCACGGCTACATGGTTGCCAATCTGCCAGGTGGCCGCACCCGGCTGAAGGGCGCGCGCATTGCCACCGACATGGTCACGGTCACCGGCACTGAAAACTTTCTCATGGCTGCGACTCTGGCCGAGGGCGAAACGATTCTTGAGAATGCGGCGCAGGAGCCCGAGATTCCCGATTTGGCTGAGATGCTCATCAAGATGGGCGCAAAAATTGAAGGCCATGGCAGCAGCCGCATCCGCATTCAAGGCGTGGCGCAACTGCATGGGTGCACGCATCAGGTGGTGGCGGACCGCATCGAGGCGGGTACATTTTTGTGCGCGGTGGCCGCAACCGGTGGCGACGTCGTTCTCAAAAATGGGCGGGCCGACCACATGGAAGCGGTGATCGAGAAACTGCGGGATGCCGGGGCTATCATTACTGCGCTTGACGGTGCCATCCGCATTCAATCGTCAGGACGGTTGAAGGCCCAGACCTTCCGCACCACAGAATACCCGGGCTTCCCAACCGACATGCAAGCCCAGTTCATGGCGCTCAATTGCATCTCGCATGGCATGGCGAAGGTTACGGAAACCATCTTTGAGAACCGTTTTATGCACGTGAATGAGATGGTGCGCCTGGGTGCCAATATCCAGATTGATGGCAAGGTGGCGGTGGTGGAGGGCGTTGAAAAGCTCTCGGGCGCGACCGTCATGGCGACTGATCTGCGGGCCTCCGCCAGCCTGGTGATTGCCGGCCTGGTGGCCGACGGCGAAACCGTGGTGGACCGCATCTACCACCTGGACCGCGGCTACGACCAGATGGAAGGCAAGCTGCGGGGCATTGGCGCAGACATTGATCGCATCAAATGATCACACTGGCTTTATCCAAGGGTCGGATTTTTGACGACACCCTGCCGCTGCTCAAGGCCGCTGGCATTGAGGTGCTGGAAGACCCCGAGACATCCCGCAAACTCATCTTGACCACCAACCAGCCCGACGTGCGGGTGCTGGTGGTGCGGGCGACCGATGTGCCCACTTATGTCGAATATGGCGGTGCCGACCTCGGCATCACCGGCAAAGACACCTTGATCGAGCATGGAAGCCAGGGCCTGTACCAACCGCTGGATTTGCAGATTGCCAAGTGCCGCATCAGCGTGGCGGTGCGCGCTGATTTTGATTACGCTTCCGCCGTCAAGCAGGGCAGCCGCCTGCGCGTGGCAACCAAGTACGTGGCGATCGCCCGTGAGTTTTTTGCGGCCAAGGGCGTGCACGTGGACTTGATCAAGCTTTACGGCAGCATGGAACTGGCTCCGCTGACGGGTCTGGCCGATGCCATCGTCGATCTGGTGTCCACCGGCAACACGCTCAAGGCCAACCATCTGGTGGAGGTGGAGCACATCATGGACATCAGCTCGCGGCTGGTGGTGAACCAGGCGGCGCTCAAGCTCAAGCAGGAACCCATCCGCAAAATCATTGATGCGTTTGCCAAGGCGGTGGCCGGACGCACGGACGCCTAAATGGCTGTTTGACAGTCGCACCCATTGGCAGGCGGCGCAGCACGCAGCCCCGCCTGGAGAGAAAAGTAAGCAAAGAGGAACCCAAAAAGAAATTACTATGAAATTTGTAGCTACTCCTGCACTGCTGTCAACGGCTAGCAGCACATTTGATGCTGAATTAAAGGCGCGACTGCATTGGTCTGACGCTGCGGACGCCGCCATCGAGCAGCGCGTGGCCGACATTCTGCTGGACGTGAAGCAACGCGGCGATGCTGCAGTGCTGGAATACACCGCGCGCTTTGACGGGCTGGCGGCTGATTCGCTGTCGGGGCTGGAGTTAACGCAGGCTGACTTCAAGGCCGCTTTTGGAGCCATCCCGCAAGCGCATCGCGATGCCTTGCTGGCAGCGGCTGCGCGCATTCGCTCCTACCACGAGGCCCAGAAGAAAGCCTGTGGGGAAAGCTGGTCTTACCGCGACGAAGACGGCACGCTGCTCGGGCAAAAAGTCACGCCGCTGGACCGCGTGGGCATTTATGTGCCCGGCGGCAAGGCGGCCTACCCGTCCAGCCTGCTCATGAATGCCATTCCGGCGCACGTGGCAGGCGTCGGCGAAATCATCATGGTGGTGCCCACGCCGGTGCGGGGAAGTGTGGCCACGGGCGGCTCGGGTGATCAGGCGGCATCGACTCACGGTGAGCGCAATGTGCTGGTGCTGGCAGCAGCTTATGTGGCGGGCGTCACCCGCGCTTTCACCATCGGCGGCGCGCAGGCGGTGGCCGCACTGGCCTACGGCACACAGACCGTTCTAAAAGTTGACAAGATCACCGGCCCCGGCAACGCCTATGTGGCCGCAGCCAAGCGCTGCGTGTTTGGCACGGTGGGTATTGACATGATTGCCGGCCCCAGCGAAATCCTGGTGCTGGCCGATGGCTCCACGCCGCCCGATTGGGTGGCGATGGACCTGTTCAGCCAGGCCGAGCATGATGAGCTGGCGCAGAGCATTCTGCTGTGTCCTGATGCGGCCTACATCGACCAGGTGCAGCAGTCCATCAACCGCCTGCTGCCCGAGATGCCGCGCGCCGAGATCATCGCGAAGTCATTGAATGGCAGAGGTGCCCTGATCCTCACCCGCAGCATGGAAGAAGCCTGCGACATCAGCAACCGCATCGCCCCAGAGCATCTGGAGGTCTCCAGCCGTGACCCGCATCGCTGGGAGCCGTTGTTGAAGCACGCAGGCGCGATTTTTCTGGGTGCCTTCACCAGTGAAAGCCTGGGCGACTACTGCGCCGGCCCCAACCACGTGCTGCCTACCAGCGGCACCGCACGCTTCTCCAGCCCGCTGGGTGTGTACGACTTCCAAAAACGCAGCAGCCTGATCGAGGTGAGCCAGCAGGGCGCGCAAGTGCTCGGCCAGATTGCTTCCGTGCTCGCGCACGGCGAAGGCTTGCAGGCGCACGCGCGGGCGGCTGAGATGCGGTTAAGCAAGCAAAAAAATTAATTGGGGTCAGATTCCAATTGATATTTTCGCGTTACACGAACTTCGTGTAAACTACACTCAAGGGCAAACCCCATGAAAAATGTCACCATTACTGTTGAAGAAAACGCGCTGGAGTGGGTTCGCATTCAAGCGGCCAAGCGCAACACCAGTGTGTCGCGGCTGGTTGGTGAAATGCTGGCTGACAAGATGCGTCACGATGATGCGTACGCGCGCGCCTACACAGAATGGCGCACGGACACGCGCACATGGTGCTCGGATGGAAGCCCCTACCCGACTCGCGAAGAAACTTATGAGCGTGGGCCTTTGCGGGCGTAGGTGGCATGAGCATCCTGGTATTTGTTGATGCCAACATACTGCTCTATAGCGAAGACTCTCGCGACCTGAAAAAGCAGCAAACCGCGCTGCTGTGGTTGGATGAATTGTGGCGCCGTCAATGTGGGCGCGTTGGCGTGCAGACGCTCAACGAGTTTTATGTCAACGCAACACGCAAGCTCAGTCCCCGGTTGCCGCAGGACGACGCGCGGGCCAAGGTACGTCGCTTTGCGGCTTGGCAACCCTGGCAAATTGATCAAGCAACGCTGGAGTCGGCCTGGGCCATCGAAAGTAGATATGGGCTTCACTATTGGGACAGCCTGGTGATCGCCGCCGCTCAGCACATTGGTTGCCGTTACGTGCTGAGCGAGGACATGGGGCACGAGCAGTATTACGGAACCCTTCAGGTCATAAACCCTTTCAAAGCCGGCATCGAGATACTTGACTTAAACCCATGACTTCGATTGGGGCTTGACTTTATGAGCGACAACGCACCGCGCACGCGGGAATGCGTGGCGGCAGTCTTGTCGTCGGCGGGTAGGCACTTCCAATCTGTTGAAGGATTGAATCCTTTCTCCCATTCAGTTGAACACGGGCCCGATGACAGGCCCGAAGGCGGGCCAGAAGACACGAAACTGGCGGTTTTCAGCTACCTGGGCGATGTGCTGATTCGCTTTGTGTTCACCGCGCCAGGCTGTGTGCAATCGCCCCTGCGCCAGGACGACATGAAGCGGCTGGACTTGACCCCCGAGCGGGCGCTGGTGATTGCCACTGTGAACCTCAAACGTTCACAGGGTGCGCCGCAGGTGGGTGTGTTCACTGAAGGCGTTTACTCACTGCGCGGCAGCAACCCGGATGAGTCCAGCGTCTATCTGCTAGACCGTGCCTTTTGGCGTAGCCAGTTATTAAAGTCGGAGCTGGGCGTGATTGTGGCAATGCCGAAGCGTGGAAGTTTGTTTTTCGCTTACGCTGGCGATGCCAAAGCATGTCAGGAGTTGAAGCGCCTGGCAGCGCGTTTGTTTCACGCGGCTGACGAACATGGCCTGTCGGGTTGCCTCTTGCGGTTTGATGCCAAGGGCTGGCAAGTGCACGAGCGTCTGCCTGTTGCGTCTGCCGCGCCAGTTGAGGTTCAGGAAGGGTCTGGGTCGCGGCTTAAAGACGCTACATTGCGCGACAAAAGCGCGAACGCCGTGCGCCTCGCGCAGCGATACCAGGAGCGCGAAGTTGAGGACGAGGAAGAAAAGCTTGCGCTGGCCGCGGTTGGGCAAAAGACTGTGATTTACAGCATCCTACTCAACTTTGTGTTGCGGGCTGTCGAGCGCAGTAACGAGTTTCCCCTGTGGGCGATGGTTGTCGTGTCGATCTGCGTTGGTGTGTATTCCCTCGTCGGTGTTGTCAAGCTTTGCTCAGGTTTGGGCAAAGGACAAGGCCAGAAAATAGCGTTCATGGTTGCGTCTTTCTTCCCCTTTGCGAACCTGCTGTCGCTGATCTACTTGAGCCGCTCGGCCACCAAAGCCCTGCGCGCAGCCGGGTGGACGATTGGCCTGTTGGGAGCCAGACCATGATGGCGCTGTACTTTCTGCTGTTACCAGCCGTCTGCGCGACCATTGCTGGAACGGTGATTTGGACGGCCAATCGCGGCCAAAAGCTGGACGATGGTAGCTTGATACGGCAATTTATCCTCTGGTTTGCCATTTGCACCGCGCTGGCTTGGGGGCTTACTAAAACCGATGCGGTGCGATTGCGCATTGACCCCCAATACAAGCTGCAAACCGAGCTGGACGCGCACCCGGTATACGCAGCTACCAAACGTTTGGGGCGTGACAACCACGCCAAGCTGCACAACTTTCTGGTCACGCAGATTACGCAAGGCAAGACGCTGACCGATGCCGTTCTTGGGGCACGGCTGCTGTTAGAGGAGTTGGTTCAGGATCAGTTGCAATATGCCGATCAAAAAGTCTTTCTCAGCTGGGCCAATGTGCAGATTGAGACGTTGAAAGAGCTTCAGTCAAAAGACCCGTTGCTTTGCTTTCGGGCGCTATCGTCGGCCAAACCCGTACCGCTGGTGGCATTGGCGCAACCGTTCAGCGCCGAGAATACGAGAGCCTTTCACCAGTCAGTGGTTGAATTAGCGGCGGTTGCGACCTATGATGCCAAAGGCCAGCGGGTAGTCGGTGAAAAAGGCCCTGATTTCAATACCGTGGCGCTCGAATACCGTGTCATTATGGAGACCGTCACCCAGCGTTTTGGCGAACCGATGACCAATCAATTGAACACTTGGGGGATGGCGAATGCGCCGACCGAGCCCCCGCAGAGAATCTGCGGGGCCAAGATTTTTCAACTCCAGTCCATGCAGTTACGCCCGCCCGCCATGGCCAGCCGCTTGCTGCGCAGCGCAAATAGTGGATTGCTTCGCTGAATCGCGTGCAAGATACGATCACCGCTATGACAACATCAAATTCGCTATTGGACTTACCCATCCGCCAACGTCTACGCCAGGACATCCAATCCATGCACGCCTATGCGATTCAGGACTCGCGCGGCCTGGTCAAGCTCGATGCGATGGAGAATCCGCACACGCTGTCGCCTGAGCTGCAAGCGGCGCTGGGGCAGCGGCTGGGCGCACTGGCGCTGAACCGCTATCCGAACGCGCGTGTTGAGGATCTGCGCCACGCCTTGGCGGATCACGCGCACATGCCTGCGGGCTACGGCCTGATGCTGGGCAATGGCTCTGACGAGCTGATTTCGCTCCTGGCGATGGCGCTTGATTTGCCGCCTTCGCAAAACCCAAGCGGCCAGCCACCGGTGATTCTGGCCCCCGAGCCAGGCTTCGTGATGTATGCGATGAGCGCCACGTTTCAGGGCTTGCGCTACGTGGGCGTACCGCTCACGGCTGATTTTGAGTTGGACGAAGCGGCGATGCTGGCTGCCATCAATCGGCACAAGCCCGCGCTGGTTTACCTGGCCTATCCCAACAACCCTACGGCGAACCTATGGAACGACACCACGATTGAAAACATCATCGCGCTGCAAGGCGCGCTGGGTGGCCTGGTGGTGATGGACGAGGCCTACCAGCCGTTCGCGGCGCGCAGCTGGATCGACAAAATTCGCAGTGAGCCTGAGAAGCATGCCCATGTTTTGCTCATGCGCACCATGAGCAAATTTGGCCTGGCGGGCGTGCGCATCGGCTACATGATGGGCCCCCGGGCGCTGATTGCCGAAATCGACAAGCTGCGCCCGCCGTACAACATCAGCGTTCTCAACTGTGAGTGCGCGCTGTTTGCGCTTGAGCATTCAGAGGTTTTCAGGCAGCAAGCCCTCGAATTGATTGACCAGCGTGCTATTCTTTTAAAATCGTTGCGGGGGATGTCCGGTGTAACCTGCTGGAATTCTGACGCCAATATGATTCTGGCCAGGGTGGCGGATGCGGGCAAAACCTTCGAGGGCATGAAGGCGCGTGGCGTGCTGGTCAAGAACGTTTCTAAAATGCATCCTTTACTGGCAAATTGCCTGCGCTTGACTGTCGGCACCGCTGATGAAAACAGGCAGATGCTGACGGCCTTGCAAAACTCACTCTGACCACCCGATGACGACAATCTCACTCGCCCATTCCACCGCGCCGCGCACGGCAGAAGTGTCCCGCAACACGGCTGAAACCAAGATCACCACCAAAGTCAACCTGGACGGCACGGGCGTGGCCAGCTTGAACACCGGAATCGGCTTCTTCGACCACATGCTCGACCAGATCGCCCGCCACGGGCTGATTGACCTGGACATACAGGCCGCTGGCGACCTCCACATCGACGGCCACCACACAGTGGAAGACGTGGGCATCACCCTTGGCCAGGCGGTGCACAAGGCCGTT
>JAYVNK010000417.1:0-3439 GCA_043758475.1 Comamonadaceae bacterium
ACCAATGACCTATCGGCCACGACACGCTAACCGAAAGATAACACGGTGCCCAAGTTTCTCCGGGAAATGGCCGGGCAAACCCCGGTGCACAACTCTTAAGCGGCAAAGTTTCGTTCAGGTGCAGGGATAAAGATCGCGGCGGCAATGCTGATGCGCCGATCCTGCAAGTTTCTGTATCAGGTTCCTGGCCGGTAGCCAATAGAAGATTTTGGCAGTTCAAAAAAAGGAGACAACATGAAAAATATCAGAGGCATTAACAGGCGTGACATGATGGGTTGCGCGGCGGCAGTTGGAATTGCAATGGTTGGCGTATCTGCATGGGCCCAAGGAAGCTGGCCGCAACGCCCTATCCGGGTAGTTGTCGGTTTTCCTCCCGGTGGCGGGGTCGATGTCATGGCGCGCACAGTCGGCATCCCGTTGGGCGAACTGCTGGGCCAAACAATTGTGGTAGAAAACAAACCCGGCGCCGTAGGAAACATTGCCGCATTCGACGCTATCCGCTCGCCTGCAGATGGATACACGGTTTTGATTGGCGCGACCTACACACAAACGGTTAACCCGTCCTTGATAAAAGGCAGTCCGAATCTGGTCCGTGACATGACGCCAGTGGCGATCGTCGGCCGTTTTAAATACCACCTCGTTGTGCGCCCCGATCTTGGCGTCAACAACATACAGGAGCTGATTGCGCTTGCTCGCGCCCAACCCGGAAAGCTGAACTACGCCTCGGGTGGTCAGGGATCACAGCCCCACCTCCTGGCTGAACAGTTCCAGAAGCAGACCGGCATTTCAATGACACACATTCCGTACAAGGGATCGGGCGCTGCCTTGCAGGCCATGCTTGCCGGGGAGGCGGATCTGGTGTTCGACCCCGCCGGCTCCTACCCGCATGTGGAAGCTGGCAAGCTGAAAATGCTCGCAACTACCAGCAACATACGGCCGCCCAAGTTTCCGAATGTTCCGACATTCAACGAAGTGGGCATAAAGGGAATGGAAGCCGACGCGTGGATCGGGATGTGGGTGCCTGCGGCAACGCCGCCCGAAGTCGTCGAACGCCTTAACAAGGCGCTGATCGCTTCGCTTAACAATCCAACGGTGCGCAAAAAATTTGAAGACATGAATGCAGAGGCACGGTACATGGACTCCGGAAAATTCAAGGACTTGCTGTCAGATGAAGAGAAGACTTTGAGTTCGCTGATCCGGGACCGCAATATTCGAGTCGACTGAATGCTGGCAACCCCAAATTAACCTTAAGGACGAATTATGGAAACTGCTCTCAAGCAAACTCTCTCCGAAAAGACGATCGCGAACATCGACATGAAAAGCCGGTCCGTCATGGGCCAACAAGCAAGCGCGGTCATTCAGTCCCGGCCTGTCCGGGATCAGGTGTCGGATGAGGAGTGGCAGACTCGGGTAGACCTTGCAGCGGCCTACAGGCTGATGGTTCGCTACGGCATGAGCGACATGATCTACAACCATATTACGGCTCGCGTACCCGGAAGGTCCGACGAGTTCCTGATCAACGGTTACGGCCTTCACTACAGCGAAATCAAGGCGTCAAACCTTCATCGCATTAACCACGAAGGGGAAATTACTCTTCGTGGGGATACGCACTACGGGATTAACTTCCCCGGATTTATCATCCATGGAGCCCTCCATCTCGCACGTCCAGATATCAATTGCGTGATCCATTCACATACTCGGGCCGGCATTGCGGTGTCAGCGATGAAAGTTGGCCTGTTGCCGATTTCCTTCGCGGGCATGCGATTTGCGGGGCACATCGGATATCACGACTGTGAGGGCATCGTAGTCAACATGGATGAGCGCGAATCGCTAGTCCGCAACTTGGGTCCGCACAACGCCATGATTCTCAGAAACCATGGCTTGCTGGTTTGTGGTCCGACAATCCCTGAGGCCTTTAACTCGAACTACATGCTCGACCAGGCGTGCAAAATCCAGGTTGATGCCATGAGTTCCAGGACCGAACTGGTCATTCCACCCGAAAGCGTAGTGACGCACACGGCGCGGATGTTCGAACCGGGCGTACGCCGACCGTTCGGAATCATGGAATGGGAAGCTCTGGTGCGTTTGCAAGAACGAGAAGACCCGAGCTTCAAGGATTAATCGACAGCTATCTGCTCAATTCAGAGGGAATCGTGTGACCAACGAGACTTCTGCCGGACCGAGACTGGCCGGTAATTTCAGGCGCGACATTTCAAGGCCCACGTTTGTACCGCCCCCTGGCGCATGCGATTCGCATATGCATATCGTCGGACCGTTTAACAAATATCCGGTGCGTGAAAGTAGATCTCTGAGTCCGCGCGAGGCGACGCTGGATGACTATATTTTGACGATGAACAAGCTTGGGCTCTCAAGGTGCGTCATCGTGCAACCGAGTTTTTTTGCGAAGGACAATGCCTGCACGCTCGATGCGGTTGAGGCGCTTGGAGAGCGGGCACGCGGGGTTGTGGTGATCGATTCGGACACAGACGAGGGTGTGCTTGAACACATGCATATTCGGGGTGTTCGTGGCGTCAGGGTGCAGAGTGTTGTTGCTGGCGGCGCCAATCCGGATGACATCGAAGCCATCGCGGCGCGGATCAAGCCCTTGGGATGGCATCTACAACTTTTCATGGACGGCAAAAATATTCCGCATCTTGCCCCTCGTTTGATGAGTCTGGGCATTGATGTGGTTTTCGACCATATGGCCCAGGTTGACGCAGAAAGTGAGCCCGGGGATCCGGGTTTTAAAGCCCTGCTGAAGATGCTGGACGGCGGCAGAACCTGGGTCAAGATGTCGGATGCATTTTCAAAGCCAGATGCGGCCCGTGCCCGGCGTCTAATTGCAGCGAACGAAGACCGAGTCCTCTGGGGCAGTGACTGGCCTCATCTGGGGTATGCGACGCCAGCGCCGGACGATGGAGAACTACTTGGTGCCCTCACTGAATGGACACAGGATGCTTCAACACTGAAAAAAATACTTGTAGGCAACCCGGAGCGGCTTTATTTCGCCTGATTCGGGTCTTGTAAGGCCTTTTGTATACGCGTGTACGGGCTAACGGCTTTTTGATTTCATGGCACGCTCGACCTCGCGTTTGCCTTCGCGGTCCTTGATGGTGTCGCTCTTGTCGTGCTTGCCCTTGCCCTCATGGGGTTGACTTTCCTATCCCTGTGGGACTTTTCACCACGTCGACGAGCAGCACTTGCGGCGCTAGAGCAACGAGTTTGACTTCCGCTACGCTGGACGCGCCTGCCTCTTGAGCCGGGCAGGACAAAACAAGACAAGATGCGGCCAAAGCAGTCGTTCGTTTTCGTGCACACGCTTATTTTTGATAGTGCGTCATCACAGCGGAGTCATCCTTGGTGCCGAGTCCTCGGGCAGAAGTGGCGAGAAACGCGAGATAAGCAGTGTGCGCAAGTGCCGCTGGAAAGCGCGCCTCGC
>JAYVNK010000418.1:0-3438 GCA_043758475.1 Comamonadaceae bacterium
AACCCGCCAAATCCGCAAACAGACCCACTCGTACCGATTGCCCTGGCGTCAAGTGCAAGGCAATATCGCCGCCGTTGTTGACCCACGCACGGTCAACGCCGGGCCGACCATAGCTGGCGATGAGTTCCTGCGCAACCGAACCGGCCACCGCAGCCATCGGTGTGATGAAACCGCCACGGTACGGCGCGCAGACGTTCCACATGCGCTGGGCTACGGCACCTTTCAAAACCTCATCGGCCCGTGGGCCCGCGTCCTCACCTGACATCGCCCGCCGCAAAATCGGCAGCTCACCCACCAGTTCCTCCAGCACCGTTTCAAACCGCTGCCAGGCTGCCTGATGCGCCTGCTTGACGGCTGCTGCCTCACCGTGCGCGCCAATCACAATGTCAATCGGCCCATGCTGAAAATGCCACCGGCCATCTGACAGGGGCGCACGTTGGGCCGGCATGGAAACATTCATGGCTGGCCGATTAAATCACTCGCCGCCCAACCCCGTTAGCCCAGCATCGGCAGTTGCCCGAGCGGCCAGGGGTTGACATCCATCGCGGCCGCCCAAACCCGAGAAGTAGGTGCGCCGTCGTTGTGCCAAGCCCCCGTTTTCAACACCTGTTCGAGGGAGCGCACACTGTCCATGTGGCCGCCCAGGCGCTCATAGTCCGCCACCTTCATGCTGAACTCAATCGGTGCCACGATGGCAGGGGTGGGCACGGTGCCAAAGCTTTTGTCGGGCATGCGCATGACATCCGCCATGACGGTGATGCCGCCACCGGGCCACACATAAGCAGGCGCACCGCCGCAGGTGACGTTGACCAGCGCCTGCTTGATGGCCCGCGTCAGCATCACCGGGTTGCCAGTGACCCCCGCACGCAGGCTGCCCCCCGCGCCACCGAGGAAGAGAACGGTGGACAGCGAGGGCTCGCAGTTCTCGCCAATGCGCTCCACAATGCGCCGCACACTCGCAGGCATCTGCTGCTCAACCGGTTGCAGCGCCTCGTTCAACACATACCAGCAGGCATGCTCGCCCGTGGTGGAGGTCATCAGCAGGCGCATGCCAGGGCGGGCCACTTTTGCGTCCCAGCCTTCGATGATCGAAAGTGGGTCAGCAATGTCAGTGCCGCCCCAGCCGGTGCCCGGATTGGCCACCTGAAAGTAGCGCCCTGGGGTTGATTTACGCCCACGCATCTGAATGCCCGAGCGCGGCATATCCAGGCAGCGGCCCGCCTGGTGCTCGGTTAGCACGCCGGTGATGTGGTCATCCACCACCACCACTTCATCGGCCTCGCCGAACAATTGCTGGGCAAAGATGCCGATGGCCGCTGAGCCACAGCCAACACGCATGCGCTTCTCTTCAACGCCGTTGACGAAGGGCGCCCGCCCGGCCTGCACCACGATGTCACAGCCACCGTCAATCGTCAATTCAACCGCCTGCTTGTTGCCCAGGCTGTGCATCATCTGCACCGTGACGCGGCCCTCTTTTTTGCTGCCCCCAGTAATGTGGTGCACGCCGCCCAGTGACAGCATCTGCGAGCCGTATTCCGCCGTGGTGACATGCCCCACTACCTCGCCCTGGCAGCGCACGTTGGCCTGCTCCGCGCCCAGGTAGCGGTCCGTGTCAATCTTGACCTTGAAGCTGCAATAGCTGAAGATGCCTTCGGTCACCACCGTCACCATGTCGACCCCGCGCGCTTTGGAGGCGACGATAAAGGGCGCGGGCTTGTAGTCAGGGTAGGTGGTGGACGAGCCCACGCCAGTGACGAAAATCTCGTCTGCCAGCAGCAAATCGCCGTTCCAGTCCCGCGTGGTTTCTATATCTGCCTGGCCAACGAATGGCACAAGCGGGGTTGCCACATCCGTCATCGCGCGGCGCAGCACCACCACGGGGTCAAGCCGCACCAAAATCCCAGCCTGATTGGCATAACGGTCACACGCTCCCAAACGGCCATCTGATATCTGACACAGCACGGGGCACGCATTACACACGATCTTGTCGCTGGCCATGCGTTCGGGTGGCGCGCTGGTGAGCCCGGCAGGTGCAGCCGACCCCACAGCGTCGATGCCTGGCAATCCATCGGTTTTAGTGTGCTCGGTCATGATGAAAACTCGACGGTGATAAAAAACTCGGCGATGATGAAAATTAACCGGCAAAGTGGTTTTGCGGCGTTTACGTACCGCGATGATAAGCAGTGACGGCCCCAGCTTGCGCACTCTCGCTAAGATGACGAGAAATTCCATCCCGCACCAGCCACTACGAAAAGAGGTATTCCATGGCAGACGCAGTTTCAAGCGGAAAATCAGGCAAAGTCGTGATCAAAAACATTGGCCTGCTGCTCTCGGGTGACATTGACCGCCCTGTTCTGGATGCCGACACCATCGTCGTGCGTGATGGCGTGATCACCGCTGTAGGGCGCAAGAAAGACTGCGACATGGAAGGCGCAGAAACCACCATCGACGTGCACCATACCTGCGTTGCACCTGGCTTGATCGACAGCCACGTGCACCCGGTGTTTGGCGACTGGACGCCCCGGCAAAACCAGATTGGCTGGATTGACTCGACCATGAACGGCGGCGTGACCACCATGGTGTCTGCGGGTGAAGTGCACTTGCCGGGCCGCCCCAAAGACATCGTCGGCCTCAAAGCCCTGGCCATCACCGCACAACGCTCGTTTGACAACTTTCGCCCTGGCGGCGTGAAGGTGATTGCCGGTGCGCCGGTAATTGAGAAAGGCATGGTCGAGCAAGACTTTAAAGACCTGGCCGATGCAGGCGTTACGCTGTTGGGCGAGGTGGGCCTGGGCTCGGTCAAGGCTGGGTACGAGGCTAAAGAGATGGTGGCGTGGGCGCGCAAATACGGCATTCAGAGCACCATTCACACAGGTGGCCCGTCCATTCCTGGATCAGGCCTGATTGACAAAGACGTGGTGCTGGAAGCCGATGCCGACGTGATTGGCCACATCAACGGCGGCCACACCTCGCTGTCGGAAGCGCATGTGTGCGAGCTGTGCGAGAAATCAGCCCGCGCGATTGAAATTGTGCACAACGGCAACGAGCGCGTTGCCATTGCCGCCGCCCAAGCCGCGCTGCAACTCAAGTGCCCGCACCGCGTCATTCTGGGGACTGACGGCCCCGCCGGCTCTGGCGTGCAACCGTTGGGCATGCTGCGATTGATCTCACTGTTGTCAAGCCTGGGCAATATCGCGCCCGAGCTGGTTTTTTGCTTTGCCACGGGCAACACAGCAAAGATTCGCAAGCTCAACTGCGGTTTGATTGAAGTCGGTCGTGCCGCCGATTTTGTCTTTATGGACCGGGCCCAGCACACCGCCGGGCGCGACTTGCTGGACAGCGTGCGCCTGGGCGACATCCCGGGCATTGGCATGGTGATGATTGACGGCATTGTGCGTTGTGAGCGCAGCCGCAACACGCCACCGGCGACGGTCGTAC
>JAYVNK010000419.1:0-10622 GCA_043758475.1 Comamonadaceae bacterium
GTCAGCCGGCGAAACCTGCAGCAGCACGACGTCGGCCTTGAGCATGCCGGACTCGAAGTACGAAGTCAGTTGCGACATCTGCGCCGGAATCACGCGCGCCGCGCCGCGCGCAACGACATGACGGATTGACCCCAGGCCACAGTAGGTCGTTACGCGCAGCGCCGCGTCGATCGGAGCGCCCCAGGCCAGGTTGAGCGAAAAACCGCAGAACACGTTCAGCTGCCCGAGCCCGGCCGCGAGCGCGAACAACTCGCCTACCAGGCCCGGCGGCTCGCCAGTCGCCTGGCCTACGACCACGTGATCGCCGCGGCGCAGATGCTGGGCGAGGACCGAGTGGTTCATGCGTGCGCTCTCGATCCGGACAAGCGGCTTTAGGTCGTCTTTGCCGTTTTGGCCGTCCTGGCCGATCCAGCTTCAAGCCAGGCCGGCGGGCGCCCGGCAATCGTGAACGTCTGGCTGCCGGTCCCGGTGCTGGCCGTGCCGCCGAAATCGGCCTTGATCCCGACCGGCTGGATCCGGTGCCAGTGCTCCTTTTGGGAACCGTCGGGATAGACCACCCTCGACGGGTGCGAGACGTCCCACACGTCGGACTCAAGGTGTTGCTGGCCACGCCAGGCGCCCAGACCGCGGCCGTCGTCATATCCGCCGCTATAGCCCAGCCCTTGCATCGCGATTGACGCGCCAAGCGCGGTGAGGTCCATCAGCAGGCGCTTGCCGTCGCTGAACGTCGCGCTCACCTGCGCCGCGCGAAACCGGCGCGTGCCCGGATGCAGGTCAGCCGCAAGCTCGATCTTCTGCGCGACGTGCACGGCCTCGGTGGCGCGGTCAGTCACCACGCCGGTCGTGTACGGCACATCCTCGCCGCGCGCCTCGAAGAGCAGGTGTCCACTGATCGAATCCGTGGAGAAGAACAGGAAGGACATCACGTGTCCCTTTTCCGCCAGCGCGACTTTCGGTCCGGTGACCGGCTCGGGCACGCCCATGCCGCGGCGCACGCCCCAGGAGTGGTCGCGGCAGGACCACCAGTCAGCGATGTCGATGCGCCGTCCGCCGACCTCCATCCAGCCGCTGGCCAGCCCGATCTGGTCGAACCGGCGGTAATCCTGCACGGTCCGCCCGTGCAGCCGCTCGTAATGCGGATGCTCCTCGCGCGCGGGCTCGACGCAACGCCAGCGGATGGACCCTGACATCCCGTGCGAGCCAGGCGCGATGGTGATCTCGAACTCCTCGAGCGGCTTCACAGGCGTGATGCGAAGCGGACCGCATTCGGTCTCTGCATTGCGGTCAAGCGATCGCGACACCCGCAGGTTGTACTGCTTGCCGTCCACAGTCAAGACCGCACCGCCATCGAGTACGTTCATGTTGCGGTAGGCGCCCATGGTGATCTGGATCGCCACGCGGCCGTCTTGCGAATAGACTGCAAACCAGTAGCGGTCGAAAAACCGCGGGTCGCTGGTCCAGACGTGGTCGAAGGTGGTTGGCAACTGGTGCCAGAGGGTGTCGTCGAGTTTGGTGAGCATCAGGTCGCCTTCTGAGGTGTGGAAGCGGTGGAGACGTAGCGCATCGGCGCACGGGCCGCGCGCGAGGTCATGTGCTCGAGCGCCGCAGTGCGCATTGCGGGCGTCAGGCCGGCGTCACACAGCGCCTGCGAAAAAAGTTCGCGCAGTTCGCAGTTGCGTTGATCGAGTGCTGTCATGTCGGCGGCGTCGGGCTTGGGCCGTCCCAGGGCATGCGTGATGCGCGCGGCCAGGTCCGGTGCCACGACGGCCTGAAGCTGTCCGAGCAGCCCGACCGTCGCCAGATTGTCGCTATTGAGGAAGCCAGGAACCGCCGGCAGCGCGCTGGTCAGCATCCGCAGGTTGCCAACCAGGCCTTCGAGGATCGTGCGCGCGTACGGATCGGCGACGCAGGGCGCAACCACCTTTTCGAGAATCCGGCAGGTGCCGAGCAGTTGCTCTTCGACGGTGGGTCTCATTCGGTGTGCTCCATCAGCTGAAACATGGGACGGTACAACCACGAAGGCGTCTGGAATACGCGGTCGTAGCGACCGGCCACGAACTCGCTCACGGCCGTCAACTGGATGACGGCCAGCTTCCAGCAGGAAAATACGTTCCACCAGCGCAGCGCCGCTTCGTCGATCCGGCGACCGGTGAGCGCGCGGTAGGCGGCGACGATCTGCGCGCGCTCCCAGGCACCGGCAATCTGGTGCTCGCGCTTGCGCACCGGGTTGGTCACCCAGCCGAGGTCCTCGAGCGGGTCGCCCAGATGCGCGGTCTCCCAGTCGAGCTTGGCGCTGATGTGCTCGCCCTCGACGAGCGCGTTGCCCGGCTTGAAGTCGCCATGCACGAGAACAATCGCTTCGGCCTCTGGTGCGCCAAGGCGCATCCAGGCGAGCACGTAGTCGAGCTCGGGATGCGGTTCAAGCCGCACGCGCTGGTATTCTGCCTCCCAGTGCGCGAGTTCGACCCGCGAAGGCGCGCCGGCCGGCACCTCCAGCACCGCGCCCAGGCCGCAGGCACGCCAGTCGATCATGTGAATGCGTGCCATGAGGTCGATAAATTCACGCGCCAGGTTCAAGCGCGATTCGAACGGGCGATCGCCGTTGAGCACCAGGTAATCGCAGGTCCCGGGCATGCGATCCATGACCAGCGAGGGACCGCCGAGCCAGCGACCGTCATGATCCACCCAATGCGCCTTCGGCGCTTGCACAGACGTCGCCTCAAGGGCCTTGAGCACCGCGAACTCGCGCTGGCGGTCGGTCAAAAGCAGTGTGCCAGCGGCATCGCGCATCAGCATGAGGCGGCGCGACTGTGCGCCCGTCGCGTCAACCCAGGTCGCATCGAGCGACCAGTTCTCGCGCGACAGACCACCCGCAGCGCGTTCCAAACCTGCGAAACGGATGTCGTGTGCCGTCGGGATTGCGTCAGTGATCAAGGCCTCCAGGCCGGCGACGACCCGCTCGGCCGGGGTCGCCGCGCCACCGGCCTGAGCATCGGCCTGAAGGGTAGCCTGATTTGTGGCTGGCATAGCTGACATGTTCCAGTCGCTGCCCATCGCTAACCAATTGCCCCGGCTTGAGGTCGTGTGAGCATAAGTAACTTTCTTGTCGGTCGTTTATGGTTGATTTCGAAAATTCGAAACGAAATAGCTATTCACCAAAACTATACCATCAGGTGTACTGACGGGTAGGTTTTTATTCTACCCGTAATCTAATCAGCGTTTTGGCCAGAGTGGTGCCATGACGGCAAGGCTTGGCGGGTACACCGGCACGGGTATGCCGTTGCGCCACTGCAAGATGACGGTTTCTGCGCCTACCCGTCGGCCTTTTTCGTCAAACTTCAAGCGCCCACCCGGATAGTATTTCGCGGCTCCGCCGGTCGTGTCCATCTTGCGCATGGCCTCGGCTACTTTGCGCCGGTCAGAAGAACCCGCCGCCTCCATCGCCTCTTTGAATATCCACATGTCGCCATAGGTGGACATGCTGTCTTGCGTCATCCAAGGCTCGTTCATGCGTTTACTGTACGAGGTTGCCAGCGCCTCATGGCCTTTGCCGCCCCAGTTGGCAATCACCACCATCACGCCTTCGAGCGACTCCTTGCTCATGACTTTCAACAGCTCTGGCGCACCCATGTGGCCGCCATTGGTGACTACCGGCACGGCACCATTGCCGATGCGCATTTCACTCATCTTGTCCAGCAGCAGTTTGGTGTCGGGCACATTGGTAGACAGCAAAAATGCGACGTCAGGCCGGGTGTTGCGCAGCTTTTGCACACTGGAGGTGGCGTCTGACATGGGTGGCGTGAACACCTCGTCAACGGTCAGCTTGAGTTTTTCCCGGTCAAAGCCGCCTTCCCTCATGGCCTTGGTAAAGCTCACTGGGGATGCCGTGTTGTCCATCACAATGCCGACCGACTGCGGCGGCTTGCCATTGGCCTGCGTGGCCAGCTTCACCAAAATAGGCAGCGCTGCAGCCGCCTGCGTATTGGCGCTGGGCGAGGTCTGGAAGACATATTTAAAGCCGCGCTCGTTGATCTGGTCAGAATACGAGAGGGTGAGAAGCGGCAACTCGGCGCGCTCGGTCATCTCGGTAATTGCCAGCGTGAATGAGCTGACAAAAGCGCCGCTGGCCCCGGTCAAGTCAGGTTCGGCCGAGAGCAGTCGTTGCGCTGCGTTTTTGGCTTTTTCAACGCTGTCCCCGGCATCGGCCGTGATCAGCTTGATCTTGGCACCGCCCAGGGCTTTGATGCCACCCGCAGCGTTGATGTCTTCCACTGCCATTTGCGCGCCCTTGACGTGCAGCTCGCCATTGCGGGCCCAGGGGCCGGACAGCGGCACGATGACCGCCAGCTTGATTTCGTTCGCAGCCGTTTGCGCCCAAGTGACCGTGGTGGGCAGCGCGCAGGCAGCCAGAGCGGCGATGGCGGAAGCGACCATGTGGCGGCGGGTCGGTTGCTGTGCAAATTTACGTGTTTTCATAGTGTCTCCAGTTGAAAATAAATTGACCACGAACCAAGGAGTTCACAGCCGACGATATGGCCCATAACGATCGGTACGGGCCGGATTGCAAAACTGATTCACATGCCCAAATAAGCCTGCTTGATGCGCGGATTGCTGACCAAAATATCCTGTGCACCTTCCAGCGCAATGCGGCCCGATTCCAGCACGTAGCCGTAGCTGCACGAATTCAGCGCTTCAGCCACGCGTTGCTCCACCAGCAGCACCGTCATGCCGTTCTCCCGGTGCACCTGCTCAATGCGCTCAAAGATGGCATCCGCAACGGCGGGTGCCAGACCCATGGACGGTTCGTCAAGCATCAGCAGTTTGGGCCTGGAGGCCAGTCCGCGCGCAATGGCGACCATTTGCTGTTCGCCGCCCGACAATGTTCCTGCCAGTTGGGTGGGCCGTTCGGCAAGGCGGGGAAACAGCGTGTAGATTTGATCCAGGGTGGCTTTGAAAACCTGGCGCGCATGCTGCGTCTGCGCACCCATCTCAAGATTTTCAAGCACCGTCATGCTGCGAAAGACCTGCCGCCCTTCTGGCACATGGGCGATGCCCAGTTGCGCGCGCGCTGCCGGTGCAATATTGCTCAGATCGTGCCCGTCAAACGCCAATTGGCCGGACACGATCGGCACGGTTCCCGAGATAGCCTTGAACAAGGTTGATTTGCCGGCGCCATTGGCACCCACAATCGCCACAAACGCGCCCGCTTTGACGTCAAGACTGACACCCGCCAGTGCCCGGATGTCGCCATACGACACACTGAGTTGACTAATGCGCAGCATGTGCCATCCACTTCTTGCCCAAATAGGCTTCAATCACTGAGGGGTCACTGGTCACTACAGCCGGCTCGCCAATTTGAAGCACCTTGCCGTGGTCCAGCACCAGCAGCCGGTCCGCCAGGCGCACCATCGCATGCATGGTGTGCTCGATGATCACGATGGTGGTGCCCGCGTCGCGGATGCCCATCAGCACTTGCACCACCTGTTCAATTTCACCGCCGCCCAAACCGGCCAGCACTTCGTCAAGTAGCAGCAGCTGCGGTTTTGATGCCAATGCACGGGCGACCTCCATCAAACGCAGGTGCACTGCTGGCAGACTGCCCGCCATCGCGTCAGCGAACCCCTCAAGCCCGACTTGCCGCAATGCGCCCAACGCACGGTCATACGCCAGCGGGTCTTCGGGCACCGAAGAAAATGCGCCGATGACCACGTTTTCCAGAACACTCAAGCGGGCGAATGGCCGCACCACCTGGAAGGTTCTACCGATCCCGGCGCGACAGATCTCAAACGGCTTGCGACCGAGCAGCTCGGCCCCCTGAAACGCCATGCTGCCGCTGGACGGTTCGATAAAGCCATTGAGCAAATTGAACAGTGTGGTTTTGCCAGCGCCATTGGGGCCGATGATGCCCAAAATCTCTCCCAGTTGAACTTCAAAGCTGACATCCTGCACCGCCTGCAAGCCACCGAAGCTTTTCGACAGGCCCTGCACCTTGAGAATTACATCGCCAGCGACCGCAGCCGCCTCTACCTTATGCCTTGGGCGCGTGGGTGCGTGCTGCACCGTCGAAATCGATGTGGCAGGCGGCGATACCGGCGGCACCGCACGATCAGCGTCGCCGCGCGGGGCCTGCTGAACTGCGCCGGTGTGCTGTGCCGATGCAGCCTTGCGCTGAGCCCACCAACGGGCAATCCACGGTAGAATCCCGCCAGGCGTCAGCAAGACAATCAGGATGATGGCCGCACCGTAGATCACGCCCTGAATGCCGGGCAGCCGGGTCCCCAACGTGGCGTTCAGCAGCTCACCCAGGGGCAGCAGAATCAGCGCCCCGAGCACCGGCCCGGCCACCATCCCCACGCCGCCGAACATGGTAAAAATAAGCGCCTGTGCCGACACCAGCATGCCAAACACCGAGTGCGGCGTGACGATCACCAGTACCACTGCATACAGCCCGCCAGCCACGGCAGCAATCGCACCAGAAAGCACCAGTGCGAGCAACTTCCATTGAAACGGGTTGATGCCGGCGGCTTCGGCGGCCAGCTCGTTCTGCTTGATGGCCAGCAACGACAACCCAAAGCGCGAACGCGCAATCCATAAATTGACCAGCAGCGCCCCGACCAGCATGACGGTTGCAATCAGCACGTAGACCCGTTGGTCTGCAAACTGCATGTAAAGTGCAGCGCCTTCACGTTTCAGCGGCAGCGCCACTTCTTGCAGGCCAAGCCATTCAAACACGTACAGCAGCGCCAGCGGATAGGCCAGCATCGCCAGACTGAAATAGACACCGCGCAGACGGAAGGTTGGAATGCCCACCATCGCACCTGCCAGTGCCCCTACGCCTGCGGCCGCGATGATGCCAATCCAGGGCGACAGTCCGAACTTGGCAAACGCAACGGCAACGGTGTAGGCTCCCAGCCCAAAAAATGCCGCGTGGCCGAACGACAGCAGCCCTGAGTAGCCGCTGAAGACATTCCATGACACGCCCACCGTGGCCCAAATTGGAACCAGCGTCATGATCAACAGGATGTAGGGGTTGCCGATGACTGCTGCCAGAGTCAGGTAGAGCGCGGCCAGGCCCAGTGTCAGCCACAGCGGCCGGCCGGAGGTCGGGCGGATGGATGCCACGCCCACTGCGGCGTCGGCACTTGCACTTATATTGGCTTCAGGCACGGTCAATGCTCTTTCCAAACAGCCCTTGCGGACGCAATAGCATCACCAGCAAAAACACCACAAAAATGGCCGAGTTTTGCAGTTGCACCGGCAGCACCAGGGTGGACATTTGCTGCACCAGGCCGATGATCAGCCCGCCCCAGAAAGCGCCCTTGATGCTGCCCATGCCGCCCAGTACAACACCGGCGTACATGATCACGACAAACTCCACCCCGACATACGGCTGAAACGGGTAGTACGAAGCGATCAGGCCACCCGCAATGCCGGTCACGGCCGCGCCCAGGGCAAACGCAAAGCGGTGCGCGCGCGTCACATCAATGCCCATGTACGTGGCAGCTTCGGCGTTGTCAGCCGCCGCGCGCAATATCTTGCCGGAGCGGGTGCGCGTGATGAACAGCGCCACCACGGCAACCACAATCGCCGTGACCACAAAAGCAAGCGTGCGCGCCTTGTTGACAAATAGCAGGCCGTCATCCCCGACCAGCGGGCCGATGGTCCAAGCCGATGACGACAGTGCCGTGCGGATGGTCTGGGGGGAAGAGCCAAACAGCACCAGGCCACCATTGGCCAGCACCAGGGAAAGACCCAAGGTCAGGGTCAACTGCGGGTAGTGACCATCGCCCTCGGTGCCCGTCACCCGCGACCCCGTGACGCGCGCCAGCAGGGCAGGGTGCAGCAGGGATGCAAACAGGTAAAGCGCGGCACCCGCAGCCAGGGCGCTCGCGGCCAGCCCGCCCCAATCCCCCAGCACCCGACCAAAACCGAACATATCAAAAAATAGGAGCGAGGCGTACATGCCAATCATCATGAACTCACCCTGGGCAAAGTTGATGACCCGCATCACGCTGAAAATCAGCCCCAGGCCGACGCACAACAAGCCGTATATGCCGCCCACCAGCAGGCTGGTGAGCAGCGCCTGCAACACGCTCTCCAGCAGAATCATGTTGCTGCTCACGGCCAGTTCCAGTGCACCGGCTGCAGGCCCGCGACAGGCGAGCGGAAGGTGGCCAGCGAATCACCGGCCAGGCAGCCCATGTAGACCGTGCGAAGGTCAGCGCCGCCAAACGCCAGGCTGGTGATGTTTTGCAGCCTTTGCCCGCGAGCTGCTGAGATCTGTGGCCGGTTCAAGGTGCCAGCCACGAATGCCGCCTCAAGCAGTTTCGCGGTGGCAGGGTTGGCATCGTCAATCACGGTCAATTTCGTGCCATCCTGTGCAATGCGATAGACGCGGTTGCTGCCAACGCAGGCGACCCAGGCCCCGCCTTCTGCGTCCAGCGCCAGCCCGTCCGGGAAATCACCCTCGCCGAAAGTCGCTACGGTCTCTTTGCCGGTCAGTTCACCGGTCTTGCCAATGCGAAACCTGGAGAGCCGTCGGCCAAAGGTTTCGTTGACGTACATGAATTGCCCGTCAAAACTGACCCGGCATTCATTGGTGTAGTGCAAGCTATCAGCCACGATTCGGGTGCCCGCTGCGTCCCGCAAGACGATGTAGCCAGTGGCAGTGCGCAGCGGATAGGCGTCGCTGCCATCGGTGGCGCTGATGCAGGCCCACTCCCGGTCCTGCCGGTCGTTGGTACGGCTGACATCGTTCATGACGAAATTGACGCGGTGAACCGACCGCCCGTCCACTTCCATCAGCCAGGGGGACGCAACGCCATCCGGTGCGATGCGCCAGACACCGCCTTGCTCGCCGAGGTTGGCCACCAGAAAACCACCGTCCCGCTGCATCGCAATGCCATTGGGCAGAAGACTGGCGCTGACGCTATCAGTATCGCTGCGCTTAGGGCCGCCAATGAGGCGATGCGTTCCATCCGGCTTCAGCGCCAGCACGCCGCCGCGCCGGTCGGACACGAACACATTTCCCGATGAATGGGTCAATACACACTCGGGCCGCTGAAGGCCCGAGTACACCGACTCAAGCCCATCATCATTGTCGATTGCTGAGTCCGGTCGCAGCGATTCGATCAGCCGCGCCCACGCTGCTGGCGCAACCGGTTGTACAGCGGTCATTCCAGGACAAGCTTCAGGTTGTTGACAACCTCGCGCCAGCGCCCAACGTCACGCTTCAAAAGCTCGCCCGTTTTTGCGCTGTCAAGGTAGGCGGGCTCCAGCCCGCGCTCGCGCAACTTGAATTGCAGATCAAGATCGGTCATTACCTTTGCCAGATCGTCGCTGAGTTTTTTGATGATGGCTGGCGGCGTTTTGGCGGGGGCCAGAAAGCCATACCAGATGTCCACATCAAAACCTGGCAAGCCACTTTCTGAGACCGTGGGCACATCAGGAAGCTGGGGGAAACGGGAGGCGGTCGTCACTGCCAAGGCCCGCAGCCGTCCCTGTTTGACCATGCCATCAAATGCCGACATCGCCCCAAATGAAGCTTGCACTTCATCAGCCACCAGCGCTGTGACCGAAGGCGCGGAACCCTTGTAGGGCACGTGCGTCATCTCAATCCCGGAGCGCATGGCAAACAGCTCACCGGCGAGGTGGGGCGCAGTACCCGTGCCGGCTGATCCGTAATTGACCTTGCCCCGATTGGCTTTGGCGTAGGCCACGAACTCGGCAAAGTTCTTGACCGGCATTTTGTCGTTGACCACCACGACCATGGGCGACGTGGCATAC
Organism: Comamonadaceae bacterium; assembly: GCA_043758475.1. Lineage (GTDB taxonomy): Bacteria > Pseudomonadota > Gammaproteobacteria > Burkholderiales > Burkholderiaceae_C > JANYCG01. Next base: position 9,787 of record JAYVNK010000419.1, read on the forward strand.
CGGCCGATGGGGGCGAAATCCCGCAGCAAATCCCATGGCAGGTTGCGGTAGACCGAGGTGTTGATGGTGTAGGAGTTGACCAGCAGCAGGATGGTGTAGCCATCCGGTGCAGCCTTGGCCACCGCATCGGCACCAATGTTGCCGGCCGCGCCGGGACGGTTGTCAACGACCACCGGCTGGCCCCACAGTTCGGACAGTTTCTGCCCCACCAGCCGCGCGGAAATGTCCGAACCACCTGGTGCAAAGCCCACTACCAGGCGCACCGGCCGGTCAGGAAATGCATGCACTGCTGCCGCCCCGGCAATGCAGCACGCCGCTATCAGTTTTCTTAATTGATTCGTCATTCACGCCCCATTGCGAGTCTGGTGTCTGTCTGTCTATTTCCTAACCAGTAGCTAATATATACTCGTTGGAATAATTACATTCTACTATGCAAAGAGCATCCCGGTGGAAAAAATTCCTCTTCATGGCGTTTGAATTCTCGGCTTGGCGGAACAGTATCCAGGACTTCCAGTCGATCGAAGGAAAAGGCGGATTTTTGCGCCTGGTTGCTACCGCCGACGTGGTGATGGAAGGCTTTCGTCCGAGGGTGATGGCGCGCCTGGAAATTGGCGAGGATGGCCTGCGCGCGGCATTGCGGCACAGGCGCTTGCCTGTGCCGCTACTTCTTTACCAGCTTCGGCAGCACCTTTGCGGCGTTGCCAGGCTTGCCATTGCGCCGCGCTGGTTTGGCCTGAACCATCGCCATCACCAAATCTGCAATATGTTCTGCGGTTTCAAGGCGCGTCAGGCGGCCATTCGGGCGGTACCAGACGTAAGACCAGCTGACAATGCCG